>DATKUV010000263.1:0-14590 GCA_035530415.1 Candidatus Nanoarchaeia archaeon
CACCCGAATCCATTTACTCTACATTCCTATGACTAAAAAGCAGTCATAAAATATATTAGATCAGTCCTGTTGAGACCAATCCTTACAAATTAAGCTGCACTTAAACCTTTATCAGTGGTTACAATCTTACGGATTCCAACAGCTCTATTGCGATGGCAGCCACTCGCTTTCCTGAAATCAACATCCCGCCAAATATAGGACCCATTCTGGGAAGTGCACCTAATGGCGTCAAGTTAATGATCTTTGCACCAGCATCACATGCAGCGGCAACAAGTTTTGAACATGCATGAGGTCCATCTGCTACAAACAGGCCCGGCTCCACTTCCTTATAAGGCACACCGATCTCATCTAGCACTTCCTGCCCAGGTGCCCGTACTGTCAACTTATTCATGAGATAACCGCCTATCCAGAACCCACCTCCAAGATAATTATTTGCTTTAAATATTGCTATTGCTACTTGTTTCTCGTCAATTGGATGAAAAATTGTCATTTAACCATCTTGATTTATATTGAAATAATCAAGGTGGTTAACGCCGTTGATTAAGATATTCTTTTCAAAACAAAAAGATCATAGGCTTTTTGTTTTTACGATATCAGACTCAATGTCATTAATCTCTGAAGCAAAATTGCGGGCAATCTCTTCTCCCAGTCCCATAAAATCTGTAATTCCCAGATTCTCAAGACAGGCAACCTTGACTTCTGGTGGTGTCCCTTTGCAGAAGATATTAATACCCATATGAATTTTTTCTGAAGATATACCGGCCGAAGCTATACTAACTGTCAGTTTACCTCCATCCACGAAAAGGTCATCTCCGTTTCTAACAGAAGTAATACCATGCTGTACCAGCACATCCCGAGCGCACACGACAAGCATACGCTGCATATAATATGCCAGTCTCATACTTGCAGGGGAATCAAAACGCTCCACTATAAAATGCAGCATATCCCCTCCTTTAATGGCTTTATTATCCATCAGGTCTTCCAGGTCCTTGATATTAGTGCAAGGGATATCCATACCACCCCTGAATAATACAATACTATCTCCTGGTATCCCTTTTGAATATGCCCAAAGAGGTTCTATCTGGGTACCGTCATACTCCAGGGTTTTTGAATAAACTTCGACTCTCATAACTCTGGTTCATTGATGATAAAAATATTTAAGGTATTCTTATTTGCCCAAAGTGATTTCCATGGCCGATACATTAGATTCACCGCGTTCTGAAGTAATCTTTTCAGTAGATATGAGTATTTCCTTGACCGACAGATCAGTCATGAACCGGTTTCTTACAACTTCAGCAACGTCCACTGCTCTGGATATTGCCCTTCCTCTGGCCTTAATGACCACATTGTCTGCACCGCTGTTGAACTGGGTTACCACTGCAAGCACGTAGTTCATAACCGGTTTGTTACCGATATATACTATATCGTCATTTTCCACTTTCGTCACCTCACTAGAAACAATGTGCGTTTAATAAGTTTTGACTAAGGTACATATATTTAAATAAAACGGTTTGTTGTTTTGAATCCTGTTTAAATTTAGATGCACCCGGAAACAAATTCGAATTAGAGGTTGGAGTATCTATCCGGGCACATCATGCGTCCCGATTAGTCTGAGGGGACAAATCTGTAAACAAAGTATGTTCAGTGATTGCTCAGGGCACATTCCCAGAAAATATGGGAGTAGATTTAAGTTTTTCGAAATTGTCTTACACCAAAAACTTAATCAAATCTTCACTCAACCGAGTCTCTAAACCCAACTTAGATATTATCTCTTCCTTTGATGTGCCTTCATTCTTTAACTCTTCAATTCTGTCAAATATACGTGGCTTAATCTCATAGTACTCATTGATGTCCTTTCTATGACCCCACACATCGCCTTCCAGAAGTTCAATGCCCTGCATTTCCAGGAACATCAAAGTAGATTTGGATATCGTCTTTAAATATGAAGTTGGAACATGGAGAGCTTTCAGCTTTGGACATGTTTTCACCAGCATAAAAATATCCTTATTCGAAGGCCTGAATGCGATGTGAACTATCTCTTCATTTTCAATTGTCCCGATTTCTTCTTTTGAATTTACAATTCTTATTTTCATAATTCTGCCCCGACAAAGTTTTTGAAGAGTTGTAATATTTTATATAGATCAAGGACGGAAAAAAGGTCGATAAGTATACATGGTGAATGATGTCAGTGATTAAAACATAGCTTACCTTTTCCTCTACTAATGGGTATTTACGGAACATCTTAGCTACCGACCTGCCAAGATGCCGGTGGGAATGGTAAAGGGTGCTTTTAACAGACTGATCATAAAATTGAATATATCCTGCTGCATGGAACCTATCTTTGGTATGGGTTCAGAGTCACCACCCTCATTGTTAACGATCACAGACCAGCACAGGTCTAAGTGGAGGAACCTGATACCAAAGTCCTGTTCCAGATCTGAACGCAGATTCAGTAGACATCACTGTAGGCCCGGGTTTTATTAGATAATATATAGGTATTACTATTCACAGTTAACATTATTGTAATTATATATTTATCTGTTTCCTACAACTATGTATAAATCCGTGCCCAGATAATTTAATTAACAAGGATGCATGGTTAGTCAAGGACCTCGGATTCGAAAATCCGAGGCATAAAAAAGGATGCTTATAACCATAGTTTCTATTTGATTTGCCTACTTTCTGCTTTTCATTTCAGGCGCAGTTATTAAGTCCGAACTTACGAGATAAAATTAAGAACAAGGATAGAGAAGATAGAGTTTCCTTACGGTTAGCAAGGGTTTAAACGATGTTAGTTTTTCATAGTATCTATTCTTAATTTATGATGTTTCATTTTATCATAAATGTTGAATTAGATTCTTGAATCAAAGATATAAAAAACAAAACCCCTTATTTTTAAGGGATTTTGTTCCACAAGGTTTTTCTTAGATTAGATTAGCGGGCTGTAACCTTGACCATATCCACATTGGCATCCTCTTTAGAATCTGACATCGTTCCTCTGAATTGAATTCGAAGATTGTTAATGCCGGTTAAATCAATAATTTCATCATGCCAGACATTTTCCGTATCAACATTTCCTCTCAAGCGGGCTTCTTCAACCCAAGTTGTTCCTCCATCAGTAGAAACATCAAAAGCAAGATATTCTCCTGAATCAAGACCTTTTTCAATATACCAGGAGAAAGTAATGGTCGCATCTGTCTTGCCTTGTAAATAAATGGGTATGGATGTCAGGTTGGCATTTGAGGCAGGTCCATCAACTTCGGCAGAATAACTGCCATAGACTGCTCTTTGGGTTGAGCGGAACCAGTCATTCTGGATATCTTCAGTCCATAATCCATTCCACTCGCCTATTTCAAAACTATCAGAAAATACTGTAACCTCTGACGGTGCTTCATTCACGCTAACAGTTGCTATATCTGTACCGGTCAATCCATCATTATCAGTAACCGTTAAGTTAACTGTATAAGTGCCAGCTGCCGTATAACTGTGGCTGGTGGTCACTCCTGTTCCAGTATATTGATCACCAAAATCCCAAGCATAAGATACAATTGTTCCATCTGGGTCTGAAGAACCAGAGCCATCGAAGTTTAATTCTCCAACAAAAGCTGATTGATCAGGTCCAGCATTAGCTATTGGGGGCTCATTAACATTATCAACCAGGATACTAATTGAATCCGATGTTTGCTGAGAAGCGTTGTCCGTGACTGTAGCAGTTAAAGTATAAGTGCCATCATTCACTGTCCTACTATCCCAAGAAAAACTGTAAGGAGATTCAGTATCGCTTCCGATTAAAGTAGAACCATTATAAAAGTCTACCTGAACAACTCCTACATAATCGGTGGCATCGGCAGTGATCTCAATAATTCCAGAAACGGTATCTCCATCTAAGGGGTTTGTTATACCCACCGATGGAGGATTATCAATGGGACCCGAAACATAAGTAAGGGCAGCGGCTGCATCAACTAAGCCCCAACCATAAGTTTCATCCCAACCGTAAGCACCTTTGTCTTCGGCGGTAGTTTCCAGAGCGGCTCTAACATTATCTGGGCCTGTTACCCCATTAGCAATCACTAAGGCAGCGACTCCTGAAACATGGGGAGCAGCCATTGAAGTTCCCTGGAAGAAGTAATAAGCCCAGGTTATCCTGTTACGGTTAATGGTAAAGGTCTGTTGTAAAACCCCATCGACATAACCATCGCCATTTTGATCAACTCCGGTATTTCCTCCCGGAGCTACTATGTCTAAACTTGGTCCATAATTAGAATAAGGAGCTTTTGTTTCATCATACTGAGTAGCGCCAACAGCAATTACATAATCATCGTAGGCAGCGGGATAAAGACAAGTAGCCGTATTCTCGTTTCCGCAGGCAGCGACTACTGTTACTCCATTTTCATAAGCGTATTGAACTGCTTCTTTTACAATTGTGCCATCAGAGATGCCTCCCAGGCTTAAGCTGATAACATCTGCTCCTTCATCTACCGCATAACGAATACCTGAAGCAATACCGCTATAGGTGCCACTACCTGTTGAATCAAGAACCTTTACCGGCATCAAACAGCTATTGAAAGCCACTCCAGCCACTCCAAGGGCATTATTCGTGCTCTGAGCAACAGTTCCTGCCACATGAGTACCGTGACCATTATCATCAATAGGATCAGCATCATTATTTGCAAAATCATAGCCTGAGACAAAACAGGTATTAGCTAAATCCGTACCCTTTCTTATTCCTGTATCCACGACTGCTACTACCGTCTCTGTTCCGGTAGAAATATCCCAAGCCTCTTCCATTTGAATACTGTCTAAATGCCATTGTAATGTATAGTAGGTATCATCAGGACCCATTAAAGCATAGGCATAATAGTTTGGTTCAGCATAAATTACATCCGCCCTCTTTTTAAATTCCTTTATTTTTTTTCCAACTTTCCCTTCAGGAACTTTTATCACCTTAAATGGCTCTCGATCTCCCTTAAACTTAACAATAATTTCATTTGGGACAAAATCCGCACTGGGCACGTTAAGTTCTTTATTTTCAAAGATTTCCTTGTCATTTGCAGTGTCAGCTTCGCCAACCAAAGCCATTGATAAAATAGCTAATAAAATCGATATTATAACAATAGTTTTCATGTTGTCACTCCATTATTATGTAGCAAAACGGCATACTTTGTATAGTTACCACTCAATCTAAATTAAAACTTTCGATATGGCTTTGGACTGTATAGTCCCGAAAAGATTTCGCATTCAATTTTATCCTGAATCATTTGTTCAGAGTGTGAAGCTAAATAAGAGAAAAATTCGTTACATAATCAATCACAAGAAGAAAAAATATAATGAGACTGGAAAAGAACCTATAATTGGGAAGAATCTTGGCAGACCAAAGAAATCCTTCAGACCTGAAGAAGTTGAAATCATCAATAAAGCCTTTGACCGCTTCAAGTTCGGAGCAATAATGCTGGAACCTATCATCGAAGGTTTCTATAATATTCATATACCTCATAATCGAATTCACATGTACTTGCTTTCAGAAGGTCTGGCTGAACAAAACGTAAAGAAAAAGAAGAGATGTAAATGGATCCGATATGAAAGAAAGCACAGCATGTCGGCAGGACATATAGATTGACATGAGGATACAGAGGACAGCATCAAAGTATGTGCCATTCTGGACGATGCTTCCAGGAAGATTTTGGCAGGTGGAGAATTTACAAACATAAATACTGAGAATAGCAAAAAAGTTATTGATCAAATGGTTGGGAATTATTGGGCACAAATCCAGAAATTCGTTGGATGCGATAAATGCCAAAATAACTGGATTATGGAACTGTGCTAAAAGGCAGAATTTTTCAGCTAATAAAAGTGAGTGATTTTAGGCTATTCTATACTAACCCATGCTCTTATTCTCAAGTTGAAATACCGGCAGTTATAGGTTGGATAATTGATAAACTTTGTTTCTCAACCAAGTTCCTTTAGTTTTTTCGAGACCGTTACAATTCGTGTTGGTGGATAAGATAAAACCGCAGATAAACGCAAATGAACGCAGATTTTCAGGTGGCGTATCCTCGTTTATCAGTGTTCATCTGCGGTTAATTTCATCGTACCAACATGTAATGTAACGGTCACAAATTGGGATCGTTATATATATCCAAGATTAGTAACGGCTTTCAAACATGTGCGTTGCGGTTATTGTGGAAATAAAAAGTAAAACAAGCCATATGGTGAATGGAATTACAAAATATGTCCACATGAAAATTAAATTTGTTCAATTTAATTATGCGCAAATACTAAGTTAATTTTTTGTCATTTTTCAGCATCCGGGCATCCACTGCAACTGCATTTTTCTCATATACAATCAACGGATTAATATCCAGTTCAACAATATCCGGATTTTTTTCCAGCATTTCTGATAATTTGACAATTACATTAATGATAGCATTAATATCAGCAGATGAACGCCCCCGGGCACCCATTAGAATTGGGCTGCCCTTAATTTCAAGTATCATATCACGAGCCATTTCACTATTTACAGGTGTTACCCTGAATGAAACATCCCTGTAAATTTCAACAAATATCCCACCCAGACCAAACATTATAACATGACCGAATTGCGGGTCAAGTTTAACTCCTATTATAACTTCAATTCCGGGTTCTGCCATTTTTTGCAGCATTACACCATCAATTCTGGCATCAGGAACCTTCAGCTTGACAGTATCCATCATATCACGGTAAGCATTTTTAACTTCTTCTTCAGAATTAATATCCAATATAATTCCGCCCACATCGCTTTTATGTGAAATATCAGGTGATGAGATTTTCATGACCACTGGATAACCCAGAGAGTTTGAAACTTCAATAACTTCCTCCATAGAGGATGCTTTTACTATTGGCAATACAGGAATTTGACATTCTTTCAGCAATTCCCATACGTCATTTTTTCCGTTCATATCTTCACCTTCTCCAGGAATCCATGGTGCTGAACCAATGAAGCCAAAGCTTCAACAGCCCTGCCAGGTACAGGATAATTTGGAAGGCCGCCCTTTTTCAATATCTTAACTCCTGGTTCAGTGCCGGAACCTCCCATCCAGCATGTTATTATTGGTTTACTGCAGTCTCCGCGCCTGATATCTACTACAGCCTGTGCTGGTTGTGCAGGATCAACCATAATTGTATGAACATATATTACGACCAAAGCATCAATGTTAGGATCCAGAAGCATATGTCTTACAATGCCGTTATAAGTCTCGAATTTAGCTAATCCGGCTGTATCAATTGGATTGTGGGCTGAAGCAAATTCAGGGATTAATTTTTTTATTTTTTGCTGGGTAACAGGCATTAATTCAGGAATGGTAAGACCCAGGCGCTCACAAGCATCGGAAGCAATGATACTGGCACCCCCTCCATTTGAGATAATACCCACCCTGTTTCCACAAGGAGCAGGCTGAACTGACAGGGCCAGGGCAGAATCGAACAGGTCTTCGATATTATCAACCCTGATGACACCCGCTTGTTTGAAGGCAGCCGAATACACCTCATCAGATCCGGCCAGGCTGCCAGTATGTGAGAATACCGCTTTTGCTCCGCTTTTTGTCCTGCCTGTTTTCAGTGCCAGTATTGGTTTGGATATTCGCTGTGCTGCTTTTATGAAATCTCTTCCCCTATTGATCCCTTCCACATACATGGCGATAACATCTGTATTTGGATCCTGGGCAAGATATTCCAGCAGATCCACATCGTCGATATTTGCCTTATTACCTGTACTGATAACCAGATTTAGACCTAATCCCATCTCCATGGTCCAGTCAGCCAGTGCCAACCCCAATGTACCGCTCTGGGTAATAAAAGATATTCCACCTGCTTCTGGTAATCTTGAGATGATACTGGCATTCATACCAGTATGGGCATTTACAACACCCAAAGTGTTAGGGCCCACAAGCCTCATGTGGTAACGCTCAATGATCTCCAATAGTTCTTTTTCAATTTCTCGTCCTTCACCACCCAATTCACTGAATCCTGCCGTAACCATAATAATGCCTTTTACACCCTTTTTACCGCATTCCTCAGCAACATTTAACGCATAAGATCTGGGAACTGCGATCACTGCCAGATCTACATGAACAGGTATGTCAAGGACAGAATTATAACATTTTCGATCTAAAATTGTTTGATCTTTTGGATTTACTGGAAATACTTCTCCTTTATACCCATTGTTTAGCAGGTTTTTCAATATCACATGACCCCATTTGCCTGGGGAAGATGAAGCCCCGATCACTGCTATTGATTCCGGTTCGAAAATTGCCTTTAATGTCAAGAAATCCTACTCCTCCTATTCTCTGTACTCCATTGCTTTTTTTACCCTCTCCGTGGCAATAGATAATGCCGCGTCCCTGGGGGTCTGGTTTTGCTTATTTGCCATTTCTAGCACATCTCTTGTATTGGAACTGATAGTCTCTTCGATCCGATCAAAAGCATCTTTTTCACATCCTCCATGATATTCCACAGAAGCCGTGATCACACCACCGGCGTTTGCTACAAAATCCGGTATACTCAGTACGCCTCTTTCATGGAGCATTCTTTCTGCTTCTAATGTAATAGGGATATTTGCACCCTGCACGATCAGTTTGGCATCCAGGACATCAGCATTACTCTT
The DNA here is from genome assembly GCA_035530415.1 of Candidatus Nanoarchaeia archaeon. Taxonomy (GTDB): domain Archaea; phylum Halobacteriota; class Methanosarcinia; order Methanosarcinales; family Methanocomedenaceae; genus Kmv04. Next base: position 8,639 of record DATKUV010000263.1, read on the forward strand.
GGTTATCACATCAGGGCGGGCAGCAGGTATAAATATATCTGTGCTGATATCCAGCAGATCAGTTACCATCAATTTATCCCCATGAGGATAATTACTTACTGAACCCGTTTTTTCCTTGAACAGGATGAGTTCTTCAATATCCAGCCCTTCAGGATTGTATATCGTTCCCTTGGAATCGCTTGCAGCTATTAGGACAACACCTTTTTCAGCCAAAAAACGAGCTGAATGTTTTCCTACTGAACCGAAACCTTCTACGCTTAGCCTGGCACCATTCAGATCAAGGTCAATGTATTGGGCTGCTATCTGGGTGCTTATGTATACACCATATCCTGTGCTGCCTATCTGATCCAGTGGAATTCCCCCCAGTTCCCGGGGCAGACCTACAGCACGTTCGATCTCATCTTTGATATATGCCATTTCAGTCTCACTGGTACCCATATCAGGGCCAGGAATATATTCAGAAATATGCTTGATCTTTCTGGCAAATGCGCGGATGAGATTTTCTTTATCTACTTTTGCGGGGTCAGCGATGATGCCGGATTTACCTCCGCCATGAGGCAGCCATGCCATTGCATTTTTCAGGGTCATTCCACGGGCTAGTCTGGCAACTTCCCTGGTCGTGACCTCCAGGGACATCCTGGTACCCCCAATTGTCGGACCTGCAGAAGTATTATCAACTACAACAATGGCCTTGAGACCATTTTTTACGTCATATATATGGATTATCAATTCAGGTCCCAATTCGTCTACTAATTGGAACATCAAATTATTTATTTCAGAACTCATTCCGCACCACCTTATTTAATAAATATATTCAAGCTCTTTGATATTAAATTATGTCCAGTAATTCTAAATGAATTAATAAGGTTTATAAGATGTGTTTATTATAATACGATAACATGATTCGAAAGTGTCCAAACCACGGATATTTCCGGGGTGAAGAATGTAAATGCGGTGAGTCCGGCAAATTAGTGCTTGATGATGAGCGAACTGAACGGATGGGACGTTTCTTATCAGGCGCATTGAGACATTTCCCTGATGATCTGGGTTTGGCAATGGACCAGCATGGTTGGGTAGATAAGGGGGTTTTGCTGGACGTTATGTTAACAAGATACCCGTGGGCATCGGCCCAGAGACTTATAGCTCTGGTAGAATCAGACGTTAAAGGTAGATACCAGTTAAGTGGCAATAAGATCAGAGCCCGTTATGGTCATTCAGTAAATATTGAACTTAATTTTCCTGAGAATGATATGGAATTCCTTTATTATGGCAGCTCTCAGGAAGAGGGCGAAATGATTCTGGACATGGGGATCAGGCCTGTACGTCAGAGATATGTTCACCTGAGCACTTCTTATGCGAAGGCTGTTGAAGCAGCCAGTTTTCACTCAGAGAACCCTGTTATCTTCAAAATAGAGGCATTTGATGCTATGAATAATAGTGTGAATATGATGATAGTCAATGAATTTATTGTATTATCAGAAGAAGTCCCGCCAGAATATTTACAAATCGTCGAATCATAGATATATATTATATAGATTATTTTCAGTTTTTATTTTAAATTTTATCTTCAAAAACTGCTCTACAACCCAGATATTAGTGCTGGTGTGTTTTGAGATTTCCCGAGAAGTGAAACTACCCGCACCGGCAAGACCCATATATGGTATCAACTGATCAGCCATATATACATCTACAGCCGCACCCGAATCAAGTTCTGTAATAATCTCCATGGCAGCTACCCGGCCTACTTTTTCAGCAGGAAGTCCCCGCTTTCCCAGTGCTGACCCACCAATATTGCCAGACCAGAGGGTGATACCACTGCCGGTTGAAACATTATTGGCAGTTTCCATATCAATGGATACTTTGTAACCCGCCCCCTCAAGTTCTTCTCTGGCAGCATCAGCCTGGCGCTGTACCACGTGTTTGGGTAGATTAGAACTGTGGGATGTGCCCATAATATCACAGGATATTTTTCTAATATAAATTCCCTTAAACTTAGATGGATTGATTACCACTTTTACACTGCCGCCGCCTCTGGGATAATATCCCCGATTTTGGAGATGAATACTACAATCCAGGCCCATTGATGTTAGGACCGGGAATAGCACATTGGACAAGTAATCAATTGGCGGCGACCAGGCCACATCGGTTCCCCCTATTATATCCAAAGTGACAGTCTCAGTCGACATGGCAGCAGCAGGCATCAAGCATTGGAGTAATAATGTGATGCTGCCTGCAGTCCCGATGTCCACATTATAATGACCTCCGAAGATACCTTTAGGCCTGAAAATCACACATGTAGATCCTAATTCCAGTCCAGTCACGTCTGCCTGGGTCAAAGCAGCCGCAGTCCTGACAGCATATAGGTGTTGGGCTTTCAAGCCCGGTTGTGGTCTGTTATTACGGATATTATTGATTGAAATATCATTTCCTGTGACTGCAGACAGGGCTACTGCCGTACGTATGATCTGTCCGCCGCCTTCACCAAATGAACCATCAATTGCGATCACGCAGTAGCTTCCATATTTTTTCTTGCATCATCCACTGCAAAAGTCACTGGATCGATAACACCAGACACCGGAGGAGCATACGATGTCTCCCATTTAGCCAGGTCTTCAACTGTAGCACCCATACGAATAGCCAGGCTGAATGCATCAATTCTCTCCTTAACACCCTCATGAGATATGACCTGTGCACCAACCAGCTTCTCATTGGCGAATAGCAGTTTAATATGCAACCGCCTGGCACCTGGATAATAACCAGCTTTTGTAAGTCCTTTTGAACTTCCACTGACCACGCTGATATCATTTACTTTTGCCATATGGGAGGTTATCCCAACCTGACCTGCCACCAGATCACCCACGGCAACCACGTTTGGGCTTAATGTGGGTGGATAATCTGAAATTTTTCCACTGAGATTCTCACCGATCACCCGGGCCATGCGCCTTGCAGCCGAGCCGAGCCTGCTGATTGTGGGCTGCCCCGTAACAAGATCAGTTACCTGGACGCATTCTCCTCCCGAATATACATTATCCAGGAACTCACCCTGGTAACTGACCCTTAACCTCTCGTCTGTCACGATCCCACCAGTGGTACCTATATCAAACCCTGCCTCTCCGGCAATATCCACATTAGGTCTAAGTCCAGTTGCTACAATCACTGTTTCTGCAAGAAGTATCTCTCCCCCAACTGTAACAGATTCCACATGGTGTGAGCCGTTTATTGATTCAACCTGTGTTCCTGTAATTACCCTGACCCCCAGGGAATTAAGATAATTCCCGATAAGGGAAGCCATGTCAGGGTCCAGGGTCAAAGGTAGTACCTGGGGCAGAGCTTCAACCAGTATGGTTTCCAGTCCTCTTTTCACAAAACTTGACGCCATTTCAATCCCGATCCCTCCGGCACCGATGATCAACACACGGCTGGTATTATTAAGGGATTTGTCGATTGCAATGGCATCGGACATTATATGAATAGGGAATACGCCCTTTAGTTCCCGGCCTTGAATAGGCGGAATAAATGGCCTACTTCCAGTGCTGATGACCAGATAATCATAATCAAAAACCCCAATACCAGAAATTACTTTCTTGTTATTGACATCGATAATGTTTACCGAAGTATCAAGGTAAAGTTCAATACCGATTCCCCTTAATGCATCTGGCGACTTGACAATCAGATCATTGAAACCAGAAATGTTCCCCCCAAATACGAAAGGCATTCCGCACTGGCTGTAGGCTGTATAAGATTCTGATGAAAAAACCACAACATTGTGATTGCTATGCCGTTTTAGATAAGTGGCAATACTCATCCCCACGGCTCCCCCACCTATTATGACCACATTCTTTGCCATATATGTTGATTTTGTAGCTTATAGCAGATTAGGTTTACCGTTAATAAAAATAAATATACAGAGATTTACACTCTTTAATTCAATACAGAAAAAAGTAAATTTAAAATGATGAACGGGTAGGGGTGGGAGTATATTGTTAAAAAAACAACCCCGTCCATCAAATATTTTATTGTAATTCATATGGTATAAATCTAATCGTTCTAATAATAATAATGCTAAAATTTCTAAGAAAAGTAAACACTGTAAACCACAATCAAAACCAGCACTACCAACAATATAAAAAAATGCATATAATCACATGTTTAAAGTATAACCCAACCTAATTATCATTGAATGACAACACAGTGTATATCCTGTAAGGGCAAAGGATTATGCGGGCGTACATTGTGCCCCATAATTGAGAGGTTTAAGTCCCTGGGAAATACTCAAAAACTCTCTAACAACATATTTGGTGCTTCCCCACCCTCAGTATTTATCGGACGTTATGGATATCCGGATATTTCTGCAGGTCCTTTAGTACCGCCAGATGTTACTGGAAAAGAAGCACATATTTATGATGATCCCAGTTCATGGAACCAATTGAGTATTGGTGATATCATTGGTCTGCGATCCACATTGGTCCGCTCGAACATGCACTTCAAAGTCACGGATGCCAAGTCACCTGATGTAATGCTTCAGAAGAGCCAGGAACTTTCACTTTCTGATAGACCCGTGGATACAGAAGTGTGGTTTCGTAAAGCTCCCCATTTGGATTTGCGATTTGATGGTATACTCTCACCAATGGGTCCGGCTGGTGAGGTTACAAAACTGGATATAGCCCAGAACCCTGTGGTGCCCAGACAGGTGGATAAAATAGTATACGACACTGATGCTAAAGCTGTGGATGCTGTGGACGAATTATATAGGTCTGACATATCTATGGACCAGATTACCAGACTGCTATCAATAGGACTGTTGGGGAAGGAGCGAAAGCTGGTACCGACCAGGTGGTCTATCACTGCAACAGATGACATGATAGGGAAAATGCTCCTGGATGAGATCAGATATTTCCCTGAAGTAAATGACATTAAGGTTTATAGTGAAAGCTTGCACGGCAACCATTTTGAGATATTGATATTTCCTGGTTCATTTGCTTATGAGCTTATCGAGATATGGATGCCAAAGGCAGTGTGGTCTGGTGGAAGTACATCAATGGAAGCTGATTGGGAGGATTTCAAGGGTAAGAAAGGATATTCCAACCTGGGGGGTGGATATTATGCTGCACGACTGCCAGTGCTTGAATATCTAACCCGGATACGTCGCAGTGCAAGTGTATTCGCAATCCGGGAGATCACACCTGAGTACTGGGCCCCGTTGGGTGTCTGGGTGGTAAGAGAAGCCGCACGTCAAGCAATGTTGTCAGCACCTATGCATTTTGATTCCGTTGAAGACGCACTTATGGAGATGTCATCACGTCTTAATACAAAAATAGATGGGTGGCGTCACAAATCCCAGGTGCTTGATAGAAGGATGAAACAGAAGACGTTAACAGATTTCATATAACAATTCTAAAAATTTTTTAGATTTCCCCCATCCTTAACCCGCATCTGAGTACGAAGGATATATCCCGGCCTCTAAAGTTCAACTGTTAGTCCCTTCCCTCTACAGGCATTACCCTGCCGCGTAATCATCCTGGTGCCTAAAGGAGTGCCGAGAAATTAGTTGGTAAGTTTAACAGATGATTTGTGAAGATACACTGCACATACGCCAATATGAATTACAGTTTGCTGCATAACAATCAATAAAAAATTAACCGCCGATGAACGCGGATAAACGCAGATACAATGCTGCAAATCTACGTTCATTTGCGTTTATCTGCGGTTCGAATTCTTTTATATATCTATCGGGAGAATAAAAATTGATTTTGACAGGTTTTTCTCAAGTAAACCCTAAACCTCAAAAATCTCGATAAGTTTTAATCATAGTATAATCATAGATTCGTTGATGCCTGAATATGATCAAACCCGCATGGAGAATATAGAATTTATCCATTCCCAAACTGTCAAATCCAAAAAAATGGCTCTGTTCAAGACCAGCAGTACTGAACTGCGGCACCTGTTCATTGC
>DATKUV010000264.1:0-7701 GCA_035530415.1 Candidatus Nanoarchaeia archaeon
ACAATTGAAGGATATGTTAAACTCTTAAAAAAACAAGGATCTGTATTATTTCCACAGTGGAAAATTGGAAAAACAAATGCTTCAGAAAAGCCATTCCAGCATAAAGATATCACAACGGGATACATTTATTCTTCAAAATTCAGACCGTCCATTGATAATACGAATGAAGATTATTTTGGAAAAGTAGGTTGGAAAATTGATATTAAATGGATAAAAGGTGGAGAAGAATTAACGAATGAACATAAAAAATTAATTATGAAAAAAGACAATGGCACTCCACTATATGATAAGGATGAATATTTTACATCGAAATTATTTTGGATGTGTGTGGAAAATATTATTGCAATTGAACCGAAGGAAGTCACAGAATTCGTAGGATATTATACTGAAAAATTTCTTGAAAGACAACCAATACAATATGTTTTTGTTATAGATAGATTCTAATGTTAGGTAAACAGCATATTTCTATTACACTCGCAACTGTTTTTCCTTTTCTCATCCCAATATTATTTAATGATAATTCTGATTACTTTTTATATTTTGGATCAATAATAGCCGCGGCTTTAGTTGGATCATTGACTCCAGATGCTGATTGTGGTGGAAAGTCTAAATTATATTATGATTTCAAAATTGTTTATGATATCATGCAACCTCTACAAAAATTTGTGATTTTTGCTTTTAAACAGCTCAATCTAAAATACAACTTAAATTTAGAATATGAAGTAAATAATGAACATAGAGGAATAATGCATGCTCCAATTGGTATCTTGATAAGTTCATTAGTGTTAACAATCATAGCATTTTTAATCATACTTATTTTTGCCAAAGAAAGTAGTTTTATAGTATCCTTGATTGTTTTTGTAGGTTTATTAACTGGGCAATTTCTTCATTTATTAGAAGATTCATGTACTGTTGCTGGTATCAATTGGAAATTTCCATTTGGCACAAAAAAATTAAATGGAAATATTTACACATTTGGAAAATTGGAAGGCAAAAGAGATATACGGCCAGCAATTTATGAATATATCTTATTGTCTATCTCATTCGTTTTATTAATAGGATATGCATTTGAAATTATTAATTACGTTCTTTCTATAATTTATGCTCTTATTTCTTTAGCTATTATTCTAATTTGGGTATTAATCATTTATTTATCAAATACTAAATTTGAGTTTTGGTATCAAGATATTGAAAAAATCAAAAGGATAAAAAAGGTTACAAGAAACCTTGGAAAATAAGATTATTACGAGCATGATCCCCTATTCTGCAGTCACTATACCCCGTACTTAATGATACGGGGCTTGTTAACGTTTTTTGGCATATAAAAGTTTTCATTTGGCATTAACTTTGCAGTCTTGTGTTGAGATATATTTCTCAACCATTTCCCATCCCTGACCTACTGAGCCATGATAACATCCAGATGCCCACAGATGATCCTTGCACCATTCTTTGAGATGTGGAAAGTGCTGTTTCAATATTCTACTGGAACTTCCTTTGATCTTCTTTACTATAAAACTTTCGGATTATTTTGGTGAAAATTTAATTAACAGATGCCCATAACTTCAATATCATTTATGATCCAAATGCCTCACTTCATCAAGAAAAGCGGGCCGGTTCTTAAATTCAGATTTCATATCAGAAAAACGTTTGATCCACGTCGTCTCATCCTTTAGGATATCTATGTAGACCCATCTTTGACAAATACCAAGCAAAAAAATTGCCATAATCGCTATCCACCGGGCCAATCAACTTCTAACAAACCTCAATATCTGTAGGTATACATTCTTTCACATCAAATTGTGGCCTCTTGATCTTCAATGCCCTGAAAACCTCTTCTAACTCTTTTCCTGGTTTAATTGTCCTCCATAAATGTAGCCTGTTCTTCAATTGTTCATGTTCGTAGAACCCAGTTTTTTAAATGAGTATTTCACACCCCTCTCGTTTAGAATTGTCCGCAAAAGCGAGAGCAAGAAGTACCCCAATACAACTAAAATCACATTGGTCTCGATACGTATATCCTTACTATGGAATACCGGATTCACTTCCATTTCCGATTTTAAAACTCTAAAACCCCCCTCCACCAAGTCCCTGCTCTTATAGATCCCTATCATTTTTTCAGCTGACATCTCTAGTGTCAATACCGGTCTAATTTTTCCCATTTTCTCCGGGTTGAACTGTTCGTTGTTTATTTACTATATCCTGTAGCTTTTAATTAAATAAATATTTGCAGATCAAGATTATTTGGTCCTCTGATAACTTCCGATTGTAAAAAATCATCTTAAATCACATCTCATATCGTTTGGATGACCATATATCTTTTAAGATCTTATTCACATTATTTTTATCCACTGATACATCAAGATTTCTTTCAATCAATGGATAATTAAAGCATTTCAATGACTCGAACACCAGTCTTGAGTCCCCGCTTGCCACAATAAAGTCGATCTCCACACTGGATTCTTTGATTAAAGAAAGTAGTGCACTACTTACTTTTTCAAGGTGATGCTGGATATCTTCATCCCGAAGTTTTTCAAACCTGCGCTGGCTCCAGCCGCCTTTTGTGTGTTTTCCCTTTACACTGCTTCTTACGATCTGGTGGGAAATAAATGAATCCGGACTGCAAGTGATTCCAATAAATGATTCACCAGCATGGATCAGCAGAATAAGAAGGTTGACTTCTTTTTCTAGCAGGTTTTGAAAGGGTACGGTATCGAAGCTGTTCTCCAATTTCCATGAACTTGATTCTAAAGGTAAAAAAGGTATTACTGCTTCCTGGATCATTTGATTAGTATCATAAAAGACAACAATTCCTGTGGACGATCCAATCTTATCTATAAAACTAATGTTTTTTGGTCCCAATGAATCTAAAAGTTCATTTGTATTTTGTAGATCTAATAGTGATTCACCTGATTTAAGATATACAGTAATTAAACTGTTTTCCATTGCTTTGATGGAGCTTATTTGAAATAAATACCTATTCATTGCCTGTCTTGAGATATTGCTGACATTTCTAAAGTTAAGTTCATTTGTCTCTTTTTGGCGCAATTTGGATAATTCAAATCCAAAAGTCTCGATCTTTTTATTTGCGGAATTGAGTTCTTCTTCAACTACCTGCTTTTGGGACACAGCTTTTCGTGTAATCTCTTCTTTTGCTTCAAGACGGGCTGTTATTGAGTCATTTTCTAATAATAACTCTTTAAGCTGCGCTTCAAGTTTATTTATGTAATCCTGTTCTTTATTCCCGAATATTTTTTTTAGCAATTATAAAATCTCCCTCATCTTGTCTTTTTCACCAAAGGCCCTGGAAAATATCTTATAAAAATCAAATATCTCGAACTTTATTGGTTCATTCGCATCTTTTTTTAGTTCCAGCCCCCTTTCAAAAGATAGGATACAGAAAGGGCAGTTAGTCAATAATCCATCCACACCTTCTTCTTTTGCCACTTCCATTCTCCGTATCGCCAGTTTATCAGCAACCTCGGGGTAGGCCGCCCGCACGCCTCCTCCGCCCCCACAGCATAATCCTGAAGAAGGAACCTGGACCAGTTCCATGCCCGGTATTTTCTGGATCAGGTCCACATAAATTGATTCATCAAGTCCACTGGCCCTGATATGACACGGATAATGATACATAGAACGCATATCAATGTTATTCAGGTCTTTTGTTTTAAGGACACCCCTATTGTCCATCATGGTCATATATTCACCCACATCATATATCTGAAAATCGAAATCAAGCCCGTATTGGCTGGACAACCTGGGATAATCGTGCCTGAATGTTGAGTTGCAGCCTGAACAGCTGGTCAGAATGTGGCTTACACCGTGATTGGCATAGGTATTGAATATCTCAAAGTTCTGTGATACGAAAGGTTTCATGGTATCAAGCATACCAGCCCTCATGAAAGGACTGCCGCAGCACACCTGTTTTTTCGGTATGTGGATTGCTACCTTGTTATGCTGAAAGATATTGATAATGGCAGCCACAGTATCCTGTTGTCTGCGGTTTATGATACATCCGAAGAATAACACTACTTCTGCTACCGGTTCACCGTTAAATTCCTTAATAAACAGCTCGTTTATTCCATGAAAATCGCGTTCAAAATCTGGATATCTTTCCACTGCAGGAGTGGTTGTTACCGGAACACTGGCCCCGGTATCCAGTACAGACATTATGAGGCGTTTATGGGCTGGCATCGGGCCGAAATTATTTTCAACCGCCCTATGTCGCAGATCTTCTATTACATCCCGTCGTATGGCAAGATCCTTTGGGCACGCGATCTCACATTCCTGGTCCACAGGACATTTATAGAGCCCCAACTCAACAAGCTGCCTTAACCTGTCATTACTCAATGCATCCCTGGGATCGGATGCAAACCTGAAGCATTTCGCAATAGCTGAAGGACCGATAAATGACCTGTCCACGTCAACTACATTGCAGTCAGAATAACAGGCACCACAGAAAATACAGTCATCCACTTTGCTTAATTGTTTCACATCAGCCGGAGTAAGCCCGCATTTATCGTTAGTAGTATAATCTGTGATGAGCCACGGCTGGACTTGATCAATAGTCCTGAAAAAGGAGTCCATATCCACAACCAGGTCTTTGATAATTCGAAGATGGTTTAGTGGTTCTATCAGTATACTGCCCTCCTTCACGACATTCATTGCCTGGGTCTTGCAGGCCAGCATGGCCCTGTGATTGACCCGAACTGCACATGAGCCGCAGATACCGCTTCTGCAGGACCGTCTGAATGTAAGACTGCCATCCTGATGTTCCTTGATCTCTATCAGGTAATCTAATATGGTCATGCTTGTTGTAATATCCAGTTCAAAGTCCTGAAGATAAGCTGTCTCATCACTATCCGGATCAAACCTGTGAATCCTGAATAAGACCATTAATATGACCTCCTCTCTGGTTTGTATCTGGTTATGGTCACTGGCTTGTATTCCAGCAACGGGCCTGATTCTTCAGGATATGCCAGGGTATGAACAAGCCACTTTTCATCATCCCTTTTTGGGAAATCTATCCTGGAATGTGCACCCCTGCTTTCATTCCTTGCAAGTGCACCTGCAATAATTATCTCTGAGAAATCCAGCAGGTTGCTTAGTTCAATTGTCTCAACAAGTTCGGTATTAAAGATCATTCCTTTATCCTTGATATTGATACTATTGAACCGGGCTTTGAGTGTCTTGATTAATTGCAGTGCTTCTGTCAAATTATCTTTATTCCTGAATATCCCGCATTTTTCGGTCATTGTGGACTGGAGATCAGACCTGATAGCTGCCACATTTTCACACCCGTTTTTATGTTTAATATTGTGGAACTCCTGCTCAACTTCTTCCAGCACACTGGCAGACACATGTTCCAGATCAGTCTTTTTAACAAACTTTTTAGCACTTATCCCGGCCCGCCTGCCAAATACAATGGTGTCCAGCAAAGAATTCCCACCCAGCCGGTTGGCACCATGCACGCTTACGCAGGCACATTCCCCTGCAGCAAACAGACCGCTGGTGCCCAAAACCTGACCATTGAAGTCAGTGGGTATGCCTCCCATGGAATAATGGGCAGTGGGCTGAATCGGAATTGGCTCTTTCACGCAGTCAACACCTGCAAAACTAAGAGCAATATCATGTATCTGGGCCAGCCGTTCCATGATAAGATCCTTACCAAGGTGCCTTAGATCAAGATGCACGCAACCATCTATGCCCCTCCCTTCATTGATCTCGGTCTGGATGGCCCTGGATATCACATCCCTTGATGCCAGTTCCAGTTTGGTGGGTGCATATTGTTCCATGAAACGCTCACCCTGGCTGTTAACAAGGAACCCACCCTCACCCCGGGCTCCTTCTGTGATCAATATCCCGTGTTTGTATAATCCTGTGGGATGGAACTGCACGAATTCCATATCCTGCAGGGGCACACCCGCTCTGTAGGCCAGTGCCAGCCCGTCCCCGGTATTGGCATGGGCATTGGATGTGATCTTAAAGGCCCGGCCATATCCGCCTGTGGCTAAGAGGACAGCCTTTGACCTGATAAGTTCAATTTTTCCTCGTGCCATGTCATATGCCACAACTCCCCGGCAGATATTGTCCTTAATTATTAGGGAAAGCACATGCCATTCCGGATATACCTTGACCCTGTGCTTCATCAATTGTTCATACATAGTCTGCAGCAGGATGTGCCCGGTCTTGTCAGATGCATAACACGTGCGTGGATAACTGTGCCCGCCGAAATCCCGTTGTGCTATCCAGCCCTCGTCGGTCATGCTGAATATGGCACCCATTACATCCAGGGACCTGATATCGGCCGGCGCTTCATTGCATAGAATTTCAATTACATCCTGGTCGCCCAGGTAATCACTCCCCTTAACAGTATCCTGGATATGGGTTTCAAGGCAGTCTCCTACTTTGTTTGCCCAGTCATCCAGGACAGCAGCGATCCCACCCTGCGCTGCACCTGAATGTGAACGTAAGGGGTGCACCTTGGATATTATGGCAACATCTATTTCTTTACTGGATTCCAGAGCTGCCCTCATTCCGGCCAGGCCGCCGCCGATTATGAGAAGGTCGTAGATTATCATGTGGTTTTATTATTCAATCTGATTAGTATTATATTAGTGGGAAATTTACTTTCAATTACTCATAATAAGAGATATTTATATACTATCACATAAAGGAAATATTTTTAAAGCCATAATAGAACACCCGGATGCAGGCTGTGGGGTTGAGCGGGAGGGGGAGTCAGGGGCTAGGATTACTATTATTTTAAACTGAAGATGGTTACTAAAAACTAATATCTATATGCTTCATCATGATGCTGCATTTCAAGAAAAAGAATCTTGTTTTCGTTTTCGCGTATCTCATAGATCAGAACAAAAGGTCCGATATGGACTCTACGTTTGCCTTTGAGTATGTTGCGTAGCGGCTTTCCAATTAGAGGATTCTCAGCAACCAGCAAGATTTTATTGGAGACTTCAGTATAACGAGCAGGGTCTTTCTCGGCCATTTTCTTGAGTTTTCTGGCAAGTTTATTCTTTATTTCAAACGTATACATTTTATCAGCTTGCCAGTTTTTCTAAATATGCACCCAGCTCATCCGCATCTTTGAATATAATACCATCTTCTTTTTCAGCATCCGTAACGGCTTCTATGAATTCTGATTTAATCATTTCTTCAGGTGGGTAAAATTCTTCCTCAAGGATGTTGATAATACTCTTAACAATTTTATATTGTATTCTTTCTTCTATTTTAGGGACAAGTCGATTTACAAGTTCGTCTTCGTCTATCATTTCAAGCTCCAATATGAAATATAATTTTATGATACTTTATATTATGTGTGTAGATTTTGGGAGTGAAGTCCACGCCAACTGAAATGCTTGTGTTTTCGATTATGTAGACCACCTAATACTAAAGCAATCTGCAGCACCCGTCCGCAGAGTAAAGGAATGAATGGGGGTTGAGGTTATTATATTTTTTGACACAGATTTACCAGATTCATATGGATTGAAATAATACCATTACACAAATTATAAATTTTAACAGCCATAGAGGAGTCAGATTACATTGCAGTTTTCATGCTTTTTGCACAGACGTGTCGCTGCATAATTCTGTCCAGCCGTCCAATACAGCAGCGATCCAACCCTGCGCTGCGCCTGAATGCGAACGTAAGGGGTGGACCCTGGATATTATGGCAACATCTAT
>DATKUV010000265.1:0-4415 GCA_035530415.1 Candidatus Nanoarchaeia archaeon
TTGTCCAATATATGTGCGGCTTGCATGCTGTCCCATTCCCAGTTTACTATTTCAGTGTTAAGCCTGAACCGGGACCAGGTATCTTCATATTTTATATTATGTGCCATTTTGCCTGTCTGATGATCCTTAAGCAGGTCCAGAAATGGCTTTCTCTGTCTTGGCGTAGGAGGCATCATAAAGGCGTAGGCATTGTTTTCATCCACAGCCACGGCAGCGCAGACAATCCTGTGCCCAGCAGCATGTGGTTTCAGGCCAGTGGTTTCGAAATCAATGGCAATGAGATCTCTGCCTTTTATTGGGATCAGAGGATCTAAGGTATCGATCATGGTAATGTTGGCTCCGGCATTCTTTGGAAAGTATGTCTCTGCCATTTTTATTGCTTGCTTGAAATCATCTATCCAGGTCACATCTGCACGTTCATCATCCAACCGGCTAATATAGCTGGGATGGTAGGTGGGACAGATCCAGCACTTGAGATCCTGATCAGGTATGGCAAACCCACGCCACCTGGCTATGCCCTGCAGATCCTTTTTCCAACGATGACCTATGACAGACTGCAGAGCCGTGGTGCCCAGCAGAATGATCACCTTGGGCATGTACTCTTCTATGGCTTTGCTCACAATCACATTGCGGCAGCAGTCTATTTCAAATGCTTTGGGCGTTCGGTTATCCCTGGGTCTGCAGTTCACGGCATTGAGGCAAACACAATCATCAAACATCTCAATTCCCAATTTACGCAGGAATCGATCCAGCAGTCTGCCGGTCTTGCCCATAAACTGACAGTCCAGTTCGTCTTCCCTTTCCCCGGGAGCCTCACCTATGATCATAATGCCTTTCTTTCCTTCCCCATGTGGTTGCATACGTGGTGACTGTGGGTGCTTATATAGTCCACAGCTGTCACAGTCATAACTTTTCCCGTCTGACCGCTTTTTGGGTTTGATTGTTTTTTTGAAGGTGGTGATCATTTTTTTGTCGTGGCACTCTTTACGGAAGTTTTCTTAAGCATGTGTCCATTGTCTCTGAGATACCCCACAACTTTACGCATAAGACTCATAGCTACACGAATCCCGGGCCTGGTTGTCTTGTCCAGTGGCAGACCGGTCTGCTTGGAAAACTTATCATTGAGTTCTAGCAGACTCATGTCGGGATCAATACAGACGATCTCAAGTGCGATTGAATAAGGGGATTTGCCTTTCTCCCATTTGGTTTTCTCCCGCTGCAGGACAACACCCTGTATTCTCAACTGCTTTGCGAGTTCTTTATAATCCATCTGTGGCGGGGTGGCCGTGTGGCCATTTTTTTCCAGTTCATCGACCACATCCTTTGTCAACTTATCCGGTTCTTCATCTTCCAAATCTACAGGACCAAATTTTTCCTCATCCTCAGGTACGGCTTCGGGTACCGGTACCTCTTCCGGTACTTCTTCCTCTTCCTGCTCAGGTTCTGACCCTGACTCTGGTTCTGGCTCTTCCAAGGGAATGTTAGTCCTCTCAGAGAATAGATCTGAAATTGAAATGTCTCTGTCCATATCCTTTTTCTTGCTATAATGAACTTCGGCTCCAAGGGAAGTTTTGGAAATGATATCAATTAGGTCATCCGTTAGGCTATCCGATGGCAGCAGGACATCCACGGCTTCATGTATCTTCTGAACAATTTCCTCATCCTCTCCATCGACTGGGATCTCGGGTGGATTGAAAAGCAAGGCATTCAATTCATCGGCAACATAGATTAGTTGCGCTTTAGTAACTTCTGTCATGGTATCGTTAGATTAAAATTAAAAATAACTGTATAAAAATGGTCTTCCTCTTCTGAGATTCTGCAAGACTGTAATTTCCGTGGCTTCACTGAATGCACCCTCACGCTTAACGATTTCGTTAATACGCATTATACCCAGTTCTTTTTCCCTGCCGTCCTTGTCCTGATTGAGTCCGTACATTGCCGTGACATGACCGTACTTGCGTTTGTCCTCTGAGAAATTGGACATACGTAAGCGACTGGAGTCATATCCCTTGGCATCGGATTGTGTAGCTGTAACCACCAAGGCGCAGCGTTCCTGGGACAGACCCCGGAGTGCTTTCCAGATTTCGTTTTGTTGGTGGCGAAAGTCGGTATTATATTCTGTAACCAGCAGGTCAGCATAATCGATTATAATTACATCAGCAACAAAGTTATGTTGTTTTTCCCATATATCCAAAATACTTTTAATGTTTTTTACAGTTAAACTACCATTAATATGGGTTGAAAGTCTGAGATTGCCTTTATTGGTGAAGGTTTTGCGAAATGTATTTTTTGCTTCTTCCAAGGTCAGTGGTGACCCAGTACTAATGCGTTTTAACCAAACCGAACCATATCCACGTTTATTCCAATACTCATCACAGTTATGACATGTCTTATATTCAGGATAATTCAATCTGGCTTCAAGAATCTTCTCCCGACAGATCTCCTGCCTGAGTTGCTTCTCGGTGTACTCTCCAAATGCACCAAAGTCTACCTGCCTTTCTTCCTTGTCACATGTATCGAGTTGATTATAAATACAGTCACGTTCGGGTTCCCACATCTTACCGCTGTATTGCTCCAGATTAGAGCGACCGGTGATATGAATACAGATCCGCATTATCTGTTCATCTTCTGTCATGTCACCGGCTTGGAAGAATGCGATCTTACGTTTCTGGGACGCGGCACGTACTGCCATATCCATCAACCAGAATGTTTTTCCACGCTTCTCAATGGACATGAGTGCGACAAATCCAGATCTCCGCAGTTGTGAATTCCAGAACTTACCCAGCTGGCGTGGATATTCTATCAGATTTTCACCCGAGCCATTGAAGGCTTTCTCCACTTTGTCCAGTGACTTTTCATCTTTGAAGTCAACGACATTGGCAATGTCCTGGGCCGGTGGCTTGTAACTGCTGGCCAGCTTCTCGGCTTCAATGAGATTGTCATCCAGCAGGTGGCCGTTGATCTCATCGGCATGGATTTCCAGGCTGCGACGGGTAAAATACAAATCGGTTTGCTCCAGCAGGTATGGCAGGTTGAATGGTTCCTCCTCATGCTTATCACTGAGTCCTGGTAGGATATCCATCTCGATATCTTCTGCCAAGCCTTCACCCAAGCGATCTTTTTTTGTAAAGTAAATGTTCCAGATCTCTTTTCCCGGTGCTTTGTTATAACTGTTATAATACTCCATACACCAGATGGCAAGTGTTTTGGATCCCGGTCCCACCAAGTATCGGGGATCCCACAGTGGAGCAATCTGCTGGAGATACTCAGTTGATGTGATCAGGCCAATGACCACCCTGTGTTCGATGGTCATTGAAAATATGTTTGCTTAATTGTCTCTAATATCACATAACCCAGTTGTGGCACAATGGCATTGCCTATTGCTTTAATTCGTTTTGTTCTGTCAGTTTTAACTGTGGTAAGTCGCGTGACAGGTTCGTCCAGCCAATAGGTATACCCATCAGCCACTCCACCCAATCCGGATTCAGTTGTCCACCATCGATCCCATGCTCCCCGGGGAAATTTTGTAATGGTGTCGGCATTATTCGTACTGTGTCTGCCAAGTTCAGGCTGTGGTCTGTTCTTCCCTTTACTGGTTCTCTCCGACCTTTCTCGTTTAAGACCATATCGGGATGCATTGCTTCGTTTGTTGTTGGTGTTGGAAACATATTTACCTGTGTGGCTAGGTTTGGCATCTTGGTTCTGTTGTCGTACTTCTCCATGCGTTTCTGAAATTTCTTCAGATCCTTTACATGCTCCTGTGATATTGGAGTAAGCCAAAATCCAGAGTCGCTCCCGTCTATGGGGTGCGCCGATGGCACAAGCCGGAATACTGAACGGTTCGACTTCGTAACCTTCTCTTTCCAAGTCAGCTTCAATGTGGGTGAATGCCAAACTGACGATGCCAGGAACGTTTTCAAAAACAACAACGGTAGGTTGGATTTCTTGTATTGCTCTAATAGTTTCAGGCCAGAGGAAACGCACATCTGTCGCACCCTCTCGCTTACCTGAGTAACTGAATGGCTGGCACGGGTCTGAGGTTGTGAGGACATCGATTTTTCCTCGGTACTTTTTGAAACTTGTCTCCTTGATGTCATAATGCCTATCGGTATTTGGAAATCGTTTGTCCAGAATTGCATTGCAGTAATTATCATTCTCGCAGGTAAACACATTGGTCATTCCTGCCTTCCACGCAGCCAGTAGCCACATCCCTATGCCAGTGTAAAGTGAACCGTGCGTCATTCCACAACGGAATACTTGGGTTCACCATTGAGCACATTGACTCGGAGTTGTGACGAGATATGTGCTGTAAATTTTTCAAAGAGTTTACTGTCGGGGAGATATGTCGAAGGCAATATGGTATCGATCCAGTCTTGGTGTTCTAACCAGTTAGTATACTGGTGGACCAGCAGCCC
>DATKUV010000266.1:0-4914 GCA_035530415.1 Candidatus Nanoarchaeia archaeon
AACGCTGTAGAAGGTCAGGATATTGACAATACTGACGGCATTAAGATTTGGTATCCGGACGGCTGGATACTTATTAGACCCAGCGGTACTGAACCTCTTATCAGGATATTTGCTGAGTCAAAATCAGAGGATCGTGCCCGAAAATTATTGGATTTCGGGTCAAATCTGGTAAATGATTGCAATATTAATTGAAAAACAATGGAGAGACAACATGGATGTAGTAGCCAAATATTATGTTGAAACTGACCTGCCCATAAAAGAAGCGGCAGGAGCCATTGCAGCTGAGCAGTCTACTGGTACATGGACTGAAGTAAGTACCTTAAAAGAAGGTGATCCGGCTCACCTTCTTGATGCAAGGGTATTGAAAGCAGAAGGCAATAATGTGGAGATCGAATATCCGGTCGAACTTTTCGAACCAGGCAATATACCCCAGTATCTCTCTGTGATCGCAGGCAATCTATTCGGGCTGGGCACTCTCAAGAATGTCAGGTTGCAGGATGTTGATTATCCTGAAAAGCTTTTACGAGCTCACAGCGGACCCCGATATGGAATACAGGAAGCTCGCCAAATACTGGGAGTTCAAGACCGTCCTCTGGTTGGAACTATTATTAAACCCAAAGTTGGTCTTAACCCTACAGAAACAGCCCAGGTTGCTTATGAAGCTGCTCTTGGCGGTCTTGACCTCATAAAAGATGACGAGACCCTTACAAATCAAAGTTTCTGTCCCATAGAGGAACGCCTGGTCATGGTAATGAACAAACTGGATATGGCTGAAGCTGAAACAGGCCAGAAGGTATTTTATGCTGTTAATGTTACCACAGGTGCAGCACATATTGTGGAGAGGGCTGAGCGTATGAAGGAATTGGGAGCTAACATGGTCATGGTGGATGTGCTGACCGCAGGATTTGACGCCTTGCAGGAACTTGCAGCTAATATCGACCTGCCAATTCATGTACACAGGACAATGCACGGTGCAATTACCAGAAACCGACGTCATGGTATCTCAATGCTGGCCATATCAAAGCTGGTCAGGATGGCAGGAGGGACAAACCTTCATACCGGGAGCTATAAGGGCAAAATGGACAGCGACACTACTGAGAACGATCAGAACCGGGATGCTCTTAAGAACGAGTGGTTCGGGCTCAAGAGTGTATTTCCTGTGGCATCAGGCGGTCTTAGTCCTTTGAACGTTGCACCGAATGTAGTAGGCTATGGTATGGATTGTATAGTACAGGCGGGAGGAGGAGTTCACGGACATCCCGGAGGCACAGTTGGCGGTGCAAAAGCTATGCGCCAGGCAGTTGATGCAGCTATGGAAGGAATATCTATTGAAGAATATTCCCTGAATCATCCGGAACTTAAACAGGCAATAGAAAAGTGGGGCTGATATATTGACAGATGGATGCCCCCATATTTCCGGAGTCTGGTGCAAACTGGACCCTAAATTCTATAAACCACAAAAAGATGAATTGGAAACATACTGTACCAAAGATAACAATTTTATGAATTGCCCTGTTTATGAAAAATTTGCCAACATTGAAGGCTGCGCCTGCAGTTAATTAACCATGACAGGAATAGGCTATGCCAGTGCATTGGGTGCAGGAACAATAATCAATGCAATTGCTACATGGAAAGGTGCCGCATTCGGGATCGATCTTCACACCTTTGCTGAAGTGCGATTGAATGATACGGACAAGATCAGCGGGACGATCAAAGAGGGCGGAGATCCTGAACTGATAGAGAGATGCGTCCGGCTTGTATTTGAAAAGTTCGATCATACAGGCGGGGCAGAAGTCGTGACAACAAGTGAGGTTCCCATTGCGTCAGGTCTTAAAAGCAGCAGCGCTGCAGCTAATGCTACAATCCTGGCTACATTGGATGCTCTGGGTGAAAGTATGGAACCCCTGGAGGCTGCCAGGCTGGGTGTACAGGCTGCTCTGGATGCGGGTGTATCTATAACAGGTGCTTTTGATGATGCTGCCGCTTCAATGTTGGGCGGGGTCGTTATAACAGATAATATGTCCAATACCCTCATCTCCAGGGACAAAATGGAATCTGAAGTGATCATTTACGCTCCTGATAAAAAAGCATTTAGCTCACAGACCGATGTTGGACGATCCCGATTGATCGGGCCATGGATCGATGTAGCCCATGAACTAACACAACTGGGTGAATATGAAAAGGCCATGACTCTTAATGGTTTTCTATATTGCAGTGCACTGGGCTTTAGTGTTGAACCCATGATGATTGCATTGGAAGTAGGAATCACTGGTGTCAGCTTATCAGGGACTGGGCCGGCTTACACTGCTCTGACTGATGGAGAAAAAGCAGATAAGTTGATAGATGTTTGGTCAACATTGGACGGTAAAGTAATAAGGACAAAAGTCAATAATACTGGTGCCCAAATCGGAAGGTAGTGATTAACTATGAAAAAGCTTGCAATTGTAAGAAATGAAATCGAGGCTATCGACCGGGAACTTATTAATTTGATAGCGAAACGTACAAATCTGGCCAGGGATGTACTTGAAGCAAAAAAACATGAAGATAAACCAATTAATGATGAAGGACGGAATCATGAGGTATTGGAAAGAGTTTCCAATATTGCTACAGAATGTGGACTTGATGGCGGTGAAGTAAAGAATATATTCAAAATACTAATTAAAATGAGTATTGAACGCCAACATGAACTTAGTGGTGAAGGCAATCTACCATAAGAAATCGTAATTAAAAAGATAAATGAAACAAGAAAAAGTGGACTTGTTTATTTAATAAGAAATTTAATTAAGTCCATATCTAGTCTGGTTTCACGATTCAATTTCTCAACAATCTCTGATTTTGACAATCCTTCAGTTTTCATTGTTTTAACTTTATTAAAAAAAGCAGGATTTATTTCGTAGTATTCATTGATATCTTTCCTATGACCCCACACATCTCCTTCCAAAAGACCTACATTCTGCATTTTCAGGAACATTTTAGTAGACTCAGATATAGTTTTCATAAATGACCCGGCTACATGGATCGCCTTTATTTTTGGGCATTTATTTACAAGTATCATAATATCTTTGTTGGAAGGTCTAAATGTTAGGTGTACCATTTCTTCCTTTTTATCTATTGCATCTATTTCATCCTTAGAACTTACTACTCGAATTTTCATTTTATTCACAGATTCATAAAATTACTTGATATTATTTAAAACTTCTTACATTATTACAAATATGTGTCCCACAACTATCATGTACAGAAATCCTGGATTTTTTATTCATGCCTGATTGTGAGTAATCTATTATTAAGTTCCAATCATCATAATTCTTCAGATGTTCAAAAACCTGTACTTCTTCTTGAATCTCCTCAACAAGCCTCTTCTTTAATGAAATTGCCAGATCTAATGCCTCATTCCCAGTTATCGATCCACCACATCCCTGGCAATCAGAAACCATCAGGTTAGGTTTTTGATTTCTATTTTCAAATACCAGATAAAAAGGATATGTCCTGCATATCCATGGTCGTTGATCATATATTTTACAGGTATTATTATTATTATTTAAAAAAACACAATCCCCTGATTCGTGTCTATTCAGTTCCCATTCAAAAGCATGTAACATACCTGTCTCATCAATGAACATGGGTTTGGAAGGTTTACATACATCGTTCCAATTTAATTTATTAGTTTTAATTATATTCTCGACCTCAACTGGAAAAACAATAACTCTATTATCACCTGAAACTGATCGACAACATTCCCCGCATCTAATACATTCAAATCCAATACTGTTCAATTTATCAGCAAGATCAGATTCAATGATTTCCTCCGCAATTACGAGTTTTTTTTTCATCTCATCGATAGATTCATTTGTAATTATCACAATGTTGATTTAGGCTTATTGTATATTAACAGCTTCATAATAACACGAGTGATGAAATGAAATATGAAAAATCATTGATAACAAGATGAGGTTCACATGACCAAAGTCCTATCACTTCCAAATAAAGCTTATGATATACTTGCCAAGCAAAAGAAAAAGGATGGCACAGGGAGTGGTGATTGATTAACAACGAATTCAGGCAACCATTGTCCTCCACGGCTGGCTGCACCCGGCCACCCTTCGGCTTCCCCATCTACTTCCCGACTCATGTCCAGCGTATAATCCCAGCCTAGGCTCCCTGATCATCAATGCGAACAAGGCAATATACCAATAGCGAGAGGGGTTATGGTTAAGGAAAGAGTGATGGAATAATGCGTATGGCGGCGGGACTTGGGTCTTTAGATTAATGATGAAAATATTTACATCATGACTTTTGCTTTTATTTGAGCTAAATCATGTTCTATCATTGAAATCCTCTCGTCAAAATTGGAACTTAAATCATCTCTACTGGTGCGGATTTCGGATGTTATTTCTATCCTGCTTTGATCAATTTTCCCACCAAGATCATCTCCCAGTTGATCAATTTTCCCACCAAGATCATCAAATCCACTCTTTGACACATGAATGAGCTCTTTTAGCAAATCAGCCGCAGTGTCTAGTCTTTCATCAGTTTCTCCATCACCCACGAGTTTGTAGAACCTTTCATGGTCCCCGGTAGGATGGGAATATTCTTTTACGATGTCACTGACATTGATAAGAGTGTTTTTAATATTTACCCCTTTAATGAACCTCTCTAAATCAGCTTCATCTCCTTCTGCTACGATTTTTACTCTTCCATCCGTAAGGTTCTGTACATTTCCTTTTATGTCCAATACATTAGCTATGGCCATGACTTTTGCTCTGTATCCAGCTTGTTGTACGTTACCTGAGATATGAAGAATTACTTTTTTCATCAACATAATGTTCATTTCAAATTATTATAAAGGTTTCGGGATGTAATGCATCAATCCAATACATCCTTTATTCCCAACCATTATAGCGGTGTGCCAGA
>DATKUV010000267.1:0-2439 GCA_035530415.1 Candidatus Nanoarchaeia archaeon
CGAACTTGAAGTTCAAAAATAAGGTTGAGGGGAAGAATTTGCCGATCCGATGGATCACAGGGGATCCATAGAGACAGCTCATGGTCCTCTGGAATGAACAGGTGGCCGGGCTGGTGCAGGCGCAGACTGATGGCGGGAAATTGATGTAGGCTGTTGTGCATCATGTGCTGGCGGGATGATGTGCTGACATTGCCGGGACAAAGCTAACAGAGATTTGCACCCTGGTAGGTTGAAGGTGATATAGGAAATGTTTTCGAGTGCAAGCACTCAAGAGTATGGTATATCCTGGCTAAAACCAGGCAATGGTCATTTCTATCCTTCAGCTTCAAGAGCCTTACTGATATGCGAAAAAGTGGCAGCAATAGGCAGGGTTTCCGAACTATCAAGGTGTTCGAAACGTTGTTCGAAATTCAAAATAGTAAAACCTACAATTTCATCTGTATGAGGATCAAGTCGCATGATTATATCATTCTCTAATTCTTTTGATATCGATTCTGTGGGGTCACCGATTGCAATATCAAGAACATCCCCCTCTTTATCATAGAAGAATTTTAATTTCCTTTCCATACAACTTCACCTCTTTTTATCCTGTCAGTAATATATGCTGTGATTATTTATTTTTCATTTGGTTTTGCAACTACGCACATGTACTTACCTTCGTATATATCCCAACTATTCTTAACAGAACTGATATTCTATAGCGAAGATTTATGCTCTCGTTCAAAATAATAGGATAAGGGCGTTTTCAATGGATTTACTTTCCATCGTTTTAATCATAGTAGGTCTTACACTCTTTGAGACAGTAACCAGCATCGACAATGCGGTAATAAATGCAGAAGTGCTCTCCACCATGTCAATGCGGGCAAGACGGTGGTTTCTGTCGTGGGGGATGATATTCGCAGTCTTTGCCATAAGGGGCGGATTACCCTGGCTGATCGTCTGGTCCTCCCATCCATCTCTCGGTCCCATCGATGCTTTCACGGCCACGTTCAGTAATGATCCTGAGATAGCCAGGGCAATTGAAGAATCATCACCTGTTTTACTGGTCTCGGGCGGAGTTTTTTTGATATTCCTGTTCTTCCACTGGCTCTTCATTGAAACAAAAAACTACGGTATCAAAGGAGAAAAATTCTTTTACAGGCATGGGGTCTGGTTCTTTGCAGTGGTGTCCATAATCCTGAGCATCGTAACGTGGTTTTCCATCAAACAGAACCCTTACATGGCTTTTGGAGCAGTACTGGGGTCGACGGCATTTTTTATCGTCCATGGTTTCAGGCAGAATGCAGAGCTGCGGGAAAAGGACCTCATTGGTAATACCAGCCTGACCGATTGGAGCAAGATCATGTATCTGGAAGTAATAGATGCCACGTTCTCAATTGACGGCGTGGTAGGTGCCTTTGCATTCACCCTCTCAGTCCCGTTGATCCTGATAGGGAACGGTGTCGGAGCTCTCATGGTCCGAAACCTGACAGTCAGAAATATCGACAGGATTAAAAAATATCTGTATCTTAAAAACGGAGCAATGTATTCCATATTTTTCCTTGGGATGATAATGATACTTGACAGTTTCCAGGTTAATATTCCGAGCTGGATATCACCGGTAATTACAATCTTTATAGTGGGATATTTCTTCTATAAATCCCGGTATTAATGAAAGATACACTATACAAGCGCCTGCCAGCCCCCACACCACAAGAGCAGGCGTAGCATATCAGGACGGGCACTTGGCCACAGTGAAGGCGAAAGGGGTGGCAGCAGAGCCTAAGAAGGGATGTGGGCTGAAATAAGTTTATTATTAACCGCAGATGAACGCAGGCGTGCCGAGCAAAGCTCATATTCGCCAGCTGGTGAAAATCCAGCCTGAGGAAAGGCTAGCCACCACCTCAGAACTGAACCCCACACCCAGCCTGGTAACAGACTGATGTGAAGCTGGAGGGATGGGATACCAGGCCACAACGGAAGTGAAGGTTATAAGCCCCGAAATATCGCTGATCTTGGAAGCCGACGTTATCTGCGTAACGGAAGGCAGCATTCACATCACCATAAGTCCGAACCTTCGGTCTTGGAATATAGCAGGGAGCTCTGGGACACGGCGAGGTGATGTGAGTCCAACGGGGTCTAAGACCGTAGCATGTTATCAAACGGAGACTATGGGAACTCGGGAGGCCCAGTATGCTCTCCCTACAGAAGTAGGAGTATGCAACGTCAAGCCTATAAACGGTGAGACATCGCAAATGGCATACTGGGAGTCGGATCAGTTCATAGTACTGATGAATCAGGGTAATGCCTGTGGAGGGAAGGGGCTGACAGAAGTACGATTGACATCAGGGGCACATCTACCACACTCAGAGGTGGGGAGTAGATGACAACAAAACTGGTGTCTAAGACTCTAGAAGCTATACCAGGTATAGTTTTAAAAGCTAAGGAAGATCCTAAATG
>DATKUV010000268.1:0-4712 GCA_035530415.1 Candidatus Nanoarchaeia archaeon
TATTCTCTTTCAGGCTGCGTAAACGCTCCCAGGGGTCCTCGTTCAAAAACCGGATGCATGAATCAAAAGTGGCACCTCCCCACACTTCTAATGAGAAAAACCCTGCCTTATCAAGCTCTTTAGCTATGGGGAGCATGTCCCGTGTTCTCATCCTGGTTGCGATCAGGGACTGGTGAGCGTCCCGAAGAGTGGTATCAGTAATTTTTACCTGGTTCATCATTTGTCCTTCGATGATGTAAATTATGATTTATTCCAACTAAATCAATTTGATCTATTATGGTCTGGATATTCTGGTATTCTTGCTGTGATTGGGTGTTCTTAATCTTCTTAACATTTTCCCGTCCTGTGCGGTTCCACATATTGGTTCGATGAGATGTGTATATTATAATACAAACACATTTAAATAACTTGTCATAATTTATCATATCTCATGAACGAAATGATATTGGACAATCCAGAGGAGCTCAGTCCCATAATCAATGAGAACGCTTGGATATCTGAAACCGCGGTCATTGTAGGAGATGTGACCATTGCAGACGACGTGTTCGTGGCTCCGAATGCTGTCATCAGGGCAGATGAGCCTGGTTCATCTATTGATATAGGGAGCAGCAGCACGTCCCTTGCTCATGGGTGTATTGTGCACGGACCCTGCCGGATAGGGGAGGGGTGCTTTGTAGGGTTTGGAGCTGTTGTATTTGATTGCATCATTGGGAATGACACGTTGGTCCTCCACAACGCTACGGTCCGGGGGGTTGAAATTCCCTCCGGCAAAGTGGTGCAGGACGGGGAGACAATCACAAAACAGGAAGATGCAGGTGGTCTTATGAATATCACGCAGGAGCTGGCTGATTTTAAAGAAGGGGTTATTAAGATCAACAGGGCGCTTGTTAAAGCTTATAAAAAACATGCTAAAGATGTATAATGGTTGTTTTGCTGTTGTCATCAGGAGTCAACTGCAGAAGGTGAACATGTGAAAACAGAGAAAAAAGAAAAGATAATCAAAAAGCAGAAGTCCCTTGCTATTCTAGCAAGGAACAGGAAGATCAATAAAATAAATATATTCATACTCGGTGCCGGGCTGCTGTTCATGTTAATTGGGCAAAATGTGGTGGGAAACATCATTATATGGCCGGGTGTTGCGATATTCATATATACATTACTTTCAAACACCATTGCGCGCCGCGCCTGAACATATCCATTATAAAAAGAAATGAACTATAAAGATAGCGGCTCAGGGCGTTGCTCCCTGATCCTGTCAAATTTCATGGTAGATAGGTCAATTGTAACATATGTAAACTCGTCAAGTTGACCGGGCTGGATGCATATTGTCCTGCCGAGTTTTGCACACCATCGGCCTGTAACTTCAGGAGACTCATGGATGTGACCATGAAGCGAAAGTTTTGGCTGATATTTGTTTAAAAAGTTGTAAATCGCCTTTGACCCCACTTCTTCCCCGTGAGAACATTTATCCAAACCCAGCCCTGACGGGGGCATGTGGAGCACATAAACACTTTTTGCCATATCTTTGGGTCGTACCAGCCTATCAAGTTCCTCCTCTATAGTCGGGAGTTTTTTTGCATGGGTAAACCAGTCATCAATTTCCTGCCATCCATCCGGTGTGGATAACAATCCAGTTCCAAACTGTTCCTGAAACGTATAGTCATCAGTATCCATCCTGCATCTGTCCTTGAGCCTGAACGGATAATCAACTACCAGATTCATTCCTATGAATTCGTAACCTCCAACCTCAAATTTGCGTTGTGCCAGACAGACTACGAAGGTATATTTATTGCAGACATCCTCAAACAATTGATCAAAAATTCTAAGATCATCATTTCCTGGATAGCAGAGATAATATATCCCGGCAGAGTTGAATCGTGCAAAATGCTTGTTAAGGTAATCAATAATGAATTCATCCTGCCTGAACGGTTCACCGTTTTTGGGTAGCATGTCACCTCCATTGATGACCACATTGGCCCCGAACTCTTTTGCGACTTCGAAAAGCCGATCATATTTCCACTTGCTTCCATGCAAATCCGTAACAAATAACAATTTCATCTATACTCAATCCTTCAGTTCTATGAATATTTTTCATCCAGCTTTTTTAGAACTTCCTTGCCCAGATCAGTTAGAACAAACTTTTTCCATGTAGTCTTTTCCGGGGTTAAACACTCAATCAATCCCTTATCCTTAAGTTCATTTAAAGCCCGGCTGATATTTTGAGTTGACCTGCTTGTCTCATGGGCTATATCGGAAGCTTTGACCATATTATGCCCTTTCATGGTTTCTATCAAAACATAACGGCGGTCAACGCTGATAACCCATTTTAGCAGTTCGTCTATAGAGTTTCCAGTTTCGTCTTTCATAATAACTTAGTAAAATTGAATTCCCATATAATATTTAAATTCAGCATCTTTGCTGAACACATCTTTGTCAAGACTATTAATATTATCTTTATCATATTCTGCTTTCTTCTTATTATCAAAAGCAGTAACCCTGTCAGTGAATTCAAATATTAGATCACCGTTTTGGTTTTTCAAATATGTCCTTTGCCTTCCCTGAAATTAAATATTTCATATTTCTCCATCCTTAAAAAAAATTCTGCTCTTTAGAAATCAAGGAGGTCTTCAAGAAATCCCTTCCTTCTTTTATCTTTATATTGATCTTTTTTGCCTTCTTTCTCCATCCTGTGGTCCCAATAATTCTGGTTCTTCTTAGATTCGACATTAACAAGTTTATCAATCTCTCCCCTGTCAAGCCATACACCTTTGCACTGGGGACAAATATCTATTTTTACTTCATATTTTTCAATTTCTTTCATAGATGTGTCACAAATGGGGCAAATCATAATTGCACCTCCATTATTATTATTATAGTAGTAACCAAATGTTTAAATAAATTATCATATATTCTCATAACACGATAATAAAGGATGTTCTTCATGACTGACGTAGCAGTACTGCTTGGAAGCAAAAATGATAGAGAAATTGCACTAAAAGCCGTTGAGATATTTGAGAAGCTGGGAATAAGTTATACAGTAAATATAGCATCGGTCCACAGGACACCGGCAAGGGTTGTTGAAATAATCCAGAAGTCTCATGAAGATGGTGTGAAAGTGTTTATCGCAATTGCCGGACTTGCTGCCCATCTTCCCGGAGTGATAGCTTCCCATACTGTAAAACCGGTGATAGGTGTTCCGGTAAATACTGCAATGGACGGAATTGATGCCCTTCTTTCGATTGCCCAGATGCCAGGTGGTATTCCTGTAGCATGTGTAGGGATCGGCCGGGGTGACAATGCAGCTATTCTGGCTGCCCAGATAATGGCCACTGGCAATATGGAACTGATGGAGAAACTTACAGCGCATAGAAAGGAACTGGCAGACCAGATTATACAGGATTCACAAATCTTATTTGAGAAGTTAGCTATAAATTAATAGACTATTTTGGAGCAAATAACATGTTAAAAGATTACATAGACCTTGGATACAAACCTACGAAACGGGATTTTGTCTGTGAATATCACATTGAACCGGCACAGGGCGTGGGCTTTGAAGATGCATGCACCCACATGGCAGGAGAAAGTTCAATTGATACTTGGAGCGACATTTCAACCTTAAGTCCGCAATTAGCTGAAGAACTGAAACCCCATGTTATTTTTGTTGATGAAAAACAGCAGACTGTGAGGGTTGCATACACTCAGGACCTGTTTGAAATAAATTCGGTCCCGCAGATATTGAGCGCCATAGCAGGGAACATCTTTAGTATGAAACTGCTGGATAATCTTAAGCTCGTGGATATTGCTTTCCCTGAAGATGTAATACAGGCTTTCCATGGACCGAAATTTGGGATGCACGGGGTCAAGGACCTGCTTGGAGTAAAGGATAGACCCCTGGTGGGGACTATTGTCAAACCAAAAGTAGGACTGACAACTGAAAAACATGCAGAGGTAGCATATAATGCTTTTGTAGGGGGGTGCGACATTGTGAAGGATGATGAGAATCTGACTGACCAGAAATTCAATCGGTTCAGTAAGAGGGCGGAACTCACATTGAAATTGCGAGACCACGCAGAGGCCGAAACCGGGGAGCGAAAAATGTATATGTGTAATATCACCGCACCTACATGTGAAGAGATGCTAAAAAGGGCTGAGATAATCAAGGATCTTGGTGGCGAATATGCCATGATCGATATCATTCCAATGGGGTGGAGCGCACTTCAGTCCTTAAGGGAGAATAATAATGACTTAAATCTTGTACTCCATGCCCATCGCTGCATGCATTCTGCACTTACCCGAAATCCCAGGCACGGTGTCAGCATGCTGGTAATAGCAAAACTGATACGCCTTATCGGCTTGGACCAGCTGCACATAGGCACGGTGGTAGGGAAGATGCACGGGGGGAAGGAAGAAGTGCTGGCATTAAGGGATGAATGCGTGCTTGAACAGGTCCCAGAGAACCATGCTCAACATATACTGAGGCAGGATTGGGGCAGGATCAAGCCCGTGTTCCCTGTTGCCTCGGGTGGGCTTGAACCCACAATGGTACCGGAGCTGATAAAGATCTTTGGAAAGGATGTGATCATGCAGTTCGGCGGAGGGATACACGCCCATCCTATGGGAACAATATCTGGAGCAACTGCCTGCAGGCAAGCAGTTGATGCAGCACTTGACGGTATCACACTTGAGGAATATGCAAAAACGCATGATGAATT
>DATKUV010000269.1:0-2583 GCA_035530415.1 Candidatus Nanoarchaeia archaeon
GGGTGTCCATTGCAGTTACATACTGAAACTGCTACACTGGAGAACATCAATGATATCGCAGGTATGGCTAAAAAAGTAGGACTCTCTCCTGAAAAAGTGATTAAACATTTCGCGCCACCTATGATACAGGAATTCGAGAAATGCGGAATGTGGCCCGGGGTGCTGGCAGGAAAAGGTATGATAGAGGAAGCCCTAAGCCAGGGGGATCGATTCATGATGGAGACCGATTATATAGATGACCCTGAACGTCCGGGAGCTGTGCTTGGCCCAAAGACCATACCCCGTAAAACCCTGGCACTGGCAGAAAAATGGGGTGATGAGATATTCTGGAAAATTCATAAAGAGAATCCGGAAAAAGTATATGGTGTAGAGATAGAACTACCATAACCTAAATATAGAAGTTTAAACATACGAAAAGGGAATCTCGTTATTATTAATGAATTAACTATATATTAGTATTATTTATGGAAGGAGGATTTTAATGGCAGGACAGTTAGGCAGTCAGCCAATGGTTATTCTTAGGGACGGAACCCAAAGAACAACAGGCAGTGAAGCTCAAAGAGGCAATATTATGGCAGCAAAGGCAGTAGCAGCTGCTGTGCGCACCACACTGGGCCCGAAAGGTATGGATAAGGTGCTGGTAAATTCGGCAGGTCAGGTAACAATTACCAATGACGGGGCTACCATTCTGGATGAAATGGACATCAAGCACCCGGCAGCTAAAATGATCGTGGAAGTCGCAAAGACCCAGGATGATGAAGTGGGAGACGGCACAACCACCGCTGCAGTACTGGCAGGAGAACTGCTGGCAAAAGCAGAAGAATTGTTGGAACTGAATGTTCATTCCACGACTATCACGGCCGGGTACCTGGCAGCTGCAAATAAGGCAAAGGACATACTTGAAGGTATTTCCATCAAAGTATCTGACACTGATGATGATATGCTTATGAAGATCGCTGCTACGGCCCTGACAGGCAAAGGCGCAGAATCTGCCAAAGATACATTAGGACATCTTGTTGTCAAAGCTGTCAAATCCATAACCAAAGAAGGGTCTGATGGAAAAAAGACAGTGAACATCAAGGATGTGCTGATGGAGCGCAGGGTGGAAGGTAGTATCGAGGACAGTGAACTGGTTGAGGGAATCATCATAGATAGGGAGAGAACCCACCAGAGTATGCCGAAAAAAGTCGTAAATGCAAAGATCGCAATTCTTGCCACTCCAATTGAAGTAAGGTCAATGGAGTTTAAGAATGAAATATCATTTACTTCTCCAAATCAGCGCAGAACTTTCATTGATCAGGAAGAGCATATGATCAAGGAAGTCGTTGACAAGGTGATAAACAGCGGGGCAAATGCTGTATTCTGTAAAAAAGGCGTGGATGACCTGGCCCGTCATTATCTGGCCAAAGCAGGTATTTTCGTGATCCACAGGGTCAAGGTACGGGACCTGGAACATCTGGCAGAATCTTCCAACGGGAAAATAATAACTAACCTGGATGAACTCACTCCTGACGATCTAGGCACAGCAGGAATCGTGGAAGAGGTCATGGTAGGTAATTCAGAGATGATATTTATCCGTGACCTTCCAAAATCAAATGTGGTATCCATTATTCTAAGAGGCGGAACTGAACATGTGGTGGATAACCTGGCCCGGGCTATAAATGATGCCCTGAGGGTTGTCGGTGTTGTAATAGAAGACGGTCGCGTGGTAGCTGGCGGAGGCTCACCTGAAGTTGAAATTTCACTGCGTCTTCGAGAATATGCCGCCTCCTTAATGGGCCGGGAGCAGCTGGCTGTGACCAAGTTCGCTGAAGCTATTGAGATAATACCAAAGACACTGGCAGAGAACAGCGGTCTTGATTATATTGATAAACTGGTGGAACTTAAGAGCAGACATGAGGCAGGGGAAAAGAATGCGGGCCTTAATATATTTGAGAACCGTGTACAAGACATGCTGCTAGCAGGTGTAGTGGAACCACTGCGCGTAAAGCTACAGGCTATTGATTCAGCATCAGAAGCTGCCTGTATGATACTGCGTATCGATGATATGATCGCATCTACAAATGAACAGACTGGACCAAAGCAAGCTCCAGGCATGAGAGATTTCGAAATGTAATGATGGGGTGTTAATCCCCATCGATATACTTTTTTTATAGTGCTTTATATATATTCCCATAATTTATAATATATATATTATAATAAAAAACTATTGGAACATTAAAATAGTATTATTTTGGTAACTACTCAAGTTTAGGAAGCGTAATCTAGCGACTACATTTGAATTCAAACGTTGATGTCATATTTATTTAACGACATTGTAAAATCGGTAGCACAAGACTTATTAGAAAAAATAATTATATGTTGGAAATTAGATGAAAATAAACGATATTTCGTCATCAGTAACCTTACTTCCAAAAGGTGAGCAGTTACTTATTTTGTTTCTCTTCAAGATCGTGTGGGTAAATTTTCACTATTTAAGCTTGCGAGGATGGAATTATCTTTGCGTCCTTTGCGGTGAATTAAAATAAACATCAATGAAGTCGACTACGTTTTTTATATAGCACCGCAAAGTACGCGAAGAAT
>DATKUV010000270.1:0-2950 GCA_035530415.1 Candidatus Nanoarchaeia archaeon
ATATTGGAGCGATAATCTTTGGCAGTCAGTGTAAATCGAAATAAATGCGGATATTGTGGTGCTTGTGTTAGTGTGTGTCCTCCCGGTGCCCTTGAATTAATTGAAACCTGGATCGAAGTGGATGATACATGCAATAACTGCGGTATATGCACTAAAATATGTCCAGTTGGTGCACTGGAGGTTTTCAAATGAAGGATTACTATGATATGATCGTGGTCGGGGCGGGCCCGGGAGGTTCAATCACGGCAAAGACTGCAGCCAAAGCGGGACTGGATGTGCTGTTGATCGAAAAAAGACAACAGATAGGAGATCCGGTACGATGTGCTGAGGGTGTTAATAAATTAATGTTAGCTACCTATATAAAACCCGATCCGGCATGGATTTCTGCTGATGTTAAAGGTTCCAGGATATTTTCTCCGGACGGGACCATGATAGAAATGGGGGAAGAACTTTCAGGTGCTGAAGTGGGATATGTACTGGAACGGAAGGTGTTCGACCGGGCAATTGTCAGGGAAGCGGCAAATGCCGGTGTTGAAGTCATGGTCAAAACCCGGGCTACCGGGTTGTTGATGAATGACGGGTATGTATGCGGTATATCGGCCCAACATATGGGTAATAATTATGAGATAAAATCAAAGATCGTGATTGGTGCTGACGGTATAGAATCTAAAGTAGGCCGTTGGGCAGGTATTGACACATCACTAAAACCAATTGAAATGTGCACATGTGTTCAGTATCTTATGACAAATATCGATTTTGACCCGGAATTTTGCGAGTTCCATCTTGGAACTGAAATTGCTCCGTCCGGTTACATCTGGGTATTCCCAAAAGGTAACGGTTCTGCTAATGTGGGTATCGGTATAACTGGAAATAAATCCATAAATGGCAATGTTAAACAATTACTTGATAAATTTATTGAAAAACGTTTTCCTGAAGGAAAGATTATTGAGATTGTAGTAGGGGGTGTACCGGTTAGCAGGAATATAAAAAGGACAGTTGCCAATGGCCTTATCCTGGTAGGGGATGCAGCTCACCAGTCAGATCCGCTAACAGGCGGCGGCATTATAAATTCCATGTGGGCAGGGGAAATGGCTGGAAGAGTAGGGGCAAAAGCCATCAAGGCCAATGATGTTTCTGCAAAGTTTCTACAGGCATATGAAAAAGAGTGGCGCAGTGAACTGGGACGGGATCTGAGTTTGAGTTTTATTGTCAAAGAAAGGTTCAGGAAACTAACTGATGCAGACCTGAATACTCTGGGACATTCCCTCAAAAGTGCAGACCTGAAAAACCTAACACTTCTCGGGTTATTATGGGCCTTGTTTAAAGCCAATAAGAAATTGTTATGGGATCTGAGATACATTTTTAAAGATATAAAAGAAATTAAGGAGATAGAAAAAGCAGAGGTGGGTATATGAATATAAATGATTATAGACCAAAATCAGGTTCGTTACTTTTTAACAGTCTTAAGGACAATAAATCAATTATCATGGCCGATAATCCCAGGATTACCCTTGTACTTAAAGGGATTTTCCAGGCTGCAAAAGATATGGATGCCGCTTTAATAATAGAACTGGCCAGGTCCGAATGCGACCTGAAAGGTGGATACACCGGGCTCACTCCAGCCGAGTTTTCCAGGAGGTCCATGGAGGCAGCAGAGGAAGTGGGTTTCGACATTTGGGCACTTCATGCTGATCATATCGGGATCAAGAAAGGTACGGATGAGGAAATAGAGGCGACCAAAGAACTTGTTAGCGCCCAGATCGATGCTGGTTATACTTCTTTTGCCATTGATGCATCCCATCTGTTCAATTTCCAGGGTGGTAACCTGCGGGAAGAGTTGGCAGATAATATCAATGCTACTGTGAAGATAGGTAAGCATATCGAAGAGAGAATGGGTGGAAAAGAATATGGCCTTGAAGTGGAGGTCGGTGAGATCGGCAGAGAGGACGAAAAGGGTCACGTGCTAACCCAACCTGAAGAAGCAGTTACATTTATAAAGGCATTGAATGAGAATGGAGTCCATCCTCATGTGATTGCTATTGCTAATGGAAGCGCACACGGGAATACCTACGATGCTCTGGGAAACATGATAGAACAGGTCTCAATCGATATTCAAAAGACCATAGCAGTGGCAAAGGCATTGAAGGATAATAATCTGAATGTGAGGATTGCACAACACGGCATTACAGGTACACCCAGGGAATTGATACTCAATCACTTCCCTCATGGAGATATTGTTAAAGGTAATGTGGCTACTTTCTACCAGAATATGGTTTGGGATATTTTCAAGATATATGAGCCTGAGCTATACCAGGATGTCTGGAACTGGACACTGGAAAATTATAAAAAATCGGCTCATGACAAAGCTGATAATGAAGTATTTGGCAAGTACAGTAAGATGGCCATCAAGCAGTTTTTTGATAGAATATATGCAGTGAACGAGGATACAAGGAATGTCATTGATGCTGTAGCTTATGCAGAGACCCTTATTTTCCTTAAGGCGTTCAAGGCACAGGGTACTGCACAGATAGTCCGGAATGCGATGAAATAATCCCTGAAATCGCTATATACAGGTCCGGTACATTTTTACAGGGTGTACCGGTGATTCCCGGATGGGGGATTTATGCTCGTTAGGGCGATAGATATAACTTTCAAGGTCATGATTAACTTTTTTTTCTCTTGAGCTATGATAGGAAGGATTAATTAGATTCATCTTATTGTATTCGCAGTCTAGTTTAAAATGGCTACAACAGATATCTTAAAAGAGGATCTCCCCAACATTGAGTGGGTATCATAGCCAAACAATTTGATTCTTCGCGTACTTTGCGGTGCTATATAAAAAACGTAGTCGACTTCATTGATGTTTATTTTAATTCACCGCAAAGGACGCAAAGATAATTCCATCCTCGCAAGCTTAAATAGTGAAAATTTACCCACACGATCTTGAAGA
>DATKUV010000271.1:0-6652 GCA_035530415.1 Candidatus Nanoarchaeia archaeon
TTTGGTAAGACTATTCTATTTACAGATAAGCATGACTGGGATACAGAAAAAATAGTGAAAACGTACAATCAGAGAGACTTTGTTGAAAAGGATTTTATGTGGATGAAGGGATTGATGATAATATCTATGAAACCTTTTTTCCTTCGGAAAGATAAAAGGATAAAGGTGCATTCATTCCTTTGTGTTATGGGGTTGGTATTCTACAGGCTTTTGCTCTGGATATTAAAGAAACAGGAGGAGGTGCTCTCAGAGACGAGAGTTATTGAAGAACTTGAGAAGATCAGAGTTGCCTTGGTGAAAAAGGGTGACGGGAAACCGCAGTTTGAGTTTGAAACTATGAGCTTAGATCAGATGAGACTTTTTACTGCACTTGGACTGGAGACGGTTTTGAAAGAGATCTGATTCGTGGGTTTTATTTAAAAATTTCTGGTGGCAACAGAAAACGATAGGATGAGGGGTTGTTTGTGAGGATCTTTCAAAGTCAGGTGTTAGTGTATAAACATCACCATATTCATCAGGATCGTCATCATTCACGTTTTTTTCCTTTTTTTTATATATGACCATATCTCATCTATTTGCACCTGGCCAAGCTCAAGCTCTTGAAAAAAGTAATCAGTAACTTCTTGACAATGTGCTCCTGCAATGTCAAGCCATCTGCATATAGTATCTTTATCATGTCCTGTGGCTCTTGCCGTTCCACGTATGCTTCCTTTTTCAGGTATTATTGCCAGTGTTCTAAGTATTTCTTCATCTGGAATCTTAAGTCCAAAAAATATCGTGCCTCTGGTTTCACTGAAGCAACAAGTGCATGTTTTGCATCTCAATAGCGCTCGATTTTTCGATCCGTATTTCTCTTTGACTCTTAGATTTCCTTTACCTTTCTTACCGTAATCCTGGCAATCTTTATTCAAACAACAAAAATCTGATAAATCCAGTTCTAAATCCATTAATTTCCCTCAAAAAAGGGAATTACGTTTAAACTATTTAATTAATGTCAATTAATTAGGGACACGACCTGATCTTCCAACCAAGCATAAAATGGCAGATAACGTTTTCCTGCGAACTTATGTTCCTCTATACCATCTTAAAAATAGGAGTATAAATTAAACTCTGTATCTCCACATGTATTTTTTTGTAGTTTTATCCGTGCCCCGACTTTAGCGCCATAATTGTTATCTGGTTCAAGATATCCCAACGGATGCACGAGAGCACCTATCACTGCAGTCACGGCATACCCCGGATTTATGGCCATATCGGATTATTTCAATATCCAATTCCACACAGATTTTCCTGATGACTCCCTCCGCCACCATAGCCACATCTCCCACCAATATCTTACCCCTATACTTAGGGCTGAATACCATGTGGTCGGTAAGTAATGATACTGTATGCCTGTCATGTCTCAATTCTTTTTTCATGCTGAAGAGCCCTTTTTATTAAGCAATATTAAATAATTGGCATAAGCTAAGTGAAAGTATTATTCCAAGGTTAGCAAAAATTACCCGAATGTCTCAGAATACTTTCACCCCGTTCTATGCTCGGCTTATTACTGCAATATACCCAACATTTCGCATACTCAACAAAACACGAGCGTAGACATGAACAATCCATCCCCTCTAGCCGCCGGCCTTGACCTCGCCGGTTTTGAACCATCTACCATAACCCTTATCGAGGGCCCCTCCCGATTCGTGCCAGACCTGCTCCTGCACCTGTCTGCCTATATAGCAGGCAGGCGCGGCCGGGATGTCGTTTTTGTGGACGGCGGCAACAGCTTCAACCCGTACAACCTGCAAAGTATCGCAAAGGTCCAGCAAACAGATGCCAGGACCGTAATGAAAAAGACCCATGTAGCCAGGGCTTTTACCGAATACCAGATGAATGACCTGCTGACACAGCAGTTGCTCCCTGCCGTTAACAAGTGGGAGCCTGGCATGCTGGCAGTGGCATACCTGCCCCACCTGTTCGGTGAACCTAATGCCAAAAAATTGCTTGAGCAGTCGGTTGAAAATATAAAAGAGATCACACTGACACACTGCCTGACCACCCTGATAACCAGCCACGGCGGGACCTGGTGGGGTGCCAGGTTGGTAGAGGACTGTGCTGATAGGGTAGTCCGGGTAATACAGCGCAGGAAAATGGTCAAGATCATGGACGAGCAGAACGTGATTGAATTCGCACCCATCCCTGCCGGACAGATGCAGCTGGATGCATACCCGGGGGCGGTGTAATGGGCCGTACAGTACCCAGTTTCCGTATGCTGCTGGACAGTTTAATCCTGGAACTTGCCGACTTCAGGAGGACCCTGCGCCGCCGCGACCGGGAGGCTTTTGACCGTATCATGGATATGGCGCGTGAGCATGCATCCGCGTCTGCAGTGGCTGCAGCCATTGACCCCATGGATACCATAGTGCTGTCCATTTTGATCGAGCAACAAAAACAGATCGACGACCTGAAGAGGGATCTGGATGCTGCATCTCCTTGATATCGAGTACAGGGACGGACACATCATCCTGTGGGTAACGGACGGCGGCAGGTGCACGCCCCACAGGCACAGGTACTATCCCCGCATATACCTGGAATGTCCTGTTAACAACAGACACCTGGTAGCCAGCCTGCCCCAGGTGCAGCGTGTGCATGTCGAGCAGAAGAGCACTGCCCTCGGCAGGGAGCAAGAGGACCTGCTTGCCTTATCCTTGAAAGATTGGAGTGAAGCGTACAGCCTGGCAGATATGCTGGAGCAGCGGGGCTGGAGGGCTTATAACGTGGACCTGTCCCCTGCAAGGCAGTACCTTCTTGATAACGGCCTGTTCCCCCTGGCACGGCTGACCTCTGGACTGGGCCTTGATGATGACCAGCAGGCCATGGACTATTCCGTACCAGAGCTAATCACCCTTACACTGCAGGTCATTCCCGCGACCGACAGGAACCCATGCTTCAGCGACCCCATCAGGGAGATTCACGTAGGGGACCATGTTCTGGACGGGGAGGAGGCCGGGATGATAGAAAGCCTTTCATCTTTGATCAGACGGCTGGACCCGGATGTCATACTGACAAACGGCGGTGACAGTTTCCAGCTTCCCTACCTGCATCACAGGGCGCAGGAGACCGGGACCGTGCTCCAACTGGGCAGGCAAAAGGACGACCCACCTGCGCAGAAGAAAGGCAGGTCATATTTCAGCTACGGCCGAATCATATACAAGCCAGGAGGTCATCCATTACGGGGCAGGCTGCATATCGACACCCAGACATTCATATTCAGGGAAGGCGGAATGCGTGGCCTGATCGACCTGGGAAGGATCACTGGCATACCCCTGCAGCAGCTGTCAAGGCTGAGTCCTGGCAGCGCAGTCACTGCCTTACAGGCAACACAGGCACTGAAAGACGGCGTGCTGGTACCCTGGCGGCGCAACCTGTCCGAGAACTTCAAGACAGCAGAAGAGCTGCTGCGCTCGGACCGGGGTGCGCTGATACTGGAACCCAGGGTGGGCATATACGAGAACGTGGCAGAGATGGATTTTACCAGCCTGTTCCCACACATCATGGCAACAAAGAACATCTCGCCCGAGACCGTGCTGTGCGAATGCTGTCCTGACTCTCCACAGAGGGTGCCCTTTATCGGATACAACATCTGCCAGCAGCGGGTGGGTCTGATACCCCGTGTCATCGGCCCGCTGGTACAGCGGCGCATGACCTATAAGAAGTGGGGCAAAGATAATGAAGAGTACCAAGCGGTCCAAAACGTCCTGAAATGGCTGCTGGTAACCAGTTTCGGTTATATGGGGTTCAACAAAGCCAGGTTCGGACGGATCGAGTGCCATGAATCCATTACCGCCTATGCCAGGGAGATACTATTGCAGACCATGGAGCTGGCCGAAGGCATGGGATTCGAGATACTCCATGGTATAGTGGACAGCCTGTGGGTTACAGGAGATGCTGATCCCCAGATACTGTGCGACCTGGTAAGCGAGACCGTTGGAATTCCGCTGGAATTGAAAGGGCATTACCACTGGATAGTGTTTCCGTCAAACCGACTCAACCGGGCAGGGGCGCTGAACAGGTACTTCGGGCTGATGACCAACGGCACGCTCAAGGTAAGGGGGATCGAGCTAA
Organism: Candidatus Nanoarchaeia archaeon; assembly: GCA_035530415.1. Classification (GTDB taxonomy): domain Archaea; phylum Halobacteriota; class Methanosarcinia; order Methanosarcinales; family Methanocomedenaceae; genus Kmv04. Next base: position 4,111 of record DATKUV010000271.1, read on the forward strand.
GACGCCGGGACACGCCTGAATATATCAAAAAGTTGCAAAAGGACATGCTTGAGAGGATGAAAGCTGCCCATACTGTGAACGAGCTGTACGCTGCCCTGCCCTGCGTGTTGGATGTGGTGCGCCGATATGCAGGCGAGCTACTAAACGGAGAGGTGATTCCCGAAGATCTGGTATTCACCACCCATACCAGGCACAAGCTTGAAGACTACAGGCAAAAAGGGAGCCAGGCAGCAGCCCTGTACCAGCTCAGAGAGGAAGGGGTGGATGTACAGCCCGGGCAGGCGGTGCAGTACGTGCATACCGACTCCAAATCACGGTACTACCACGAGAGGGTGAAGGTAGCCGAGCTGGTTGATTCTGATACAGAATATAACAGAGAGAAGTACTACCAGATCATGCTGCGCTCAGCCGAGAGTATATTACGGCCGTTCGGATATGACAGGAAGGTGTTGCATGATGTGGTGATGGGGAGTGAACAGATGAGGATGGAGGATTTTATTAATTTATACTCTATTTAAGTAGAGGATAATAATAAATTTTCCTCGAATACTGTCGAGTAAAAAAAATCAGGCCCTTAGCATGGTGAGCAACATCTTGAACTGCTTAGTGGCCAAAACTGCATGAGGGATATTTGCCGGCATTACTACCATCTGGCCTGATGTCACTTTGACATCATTGCCCCCGATAGTGAGGGGGGTCTCACCATCCAGTACCTGCACTACAGCGTCAAAAGGGGCTGAATGCTCACTGAGTCCCCGGCCTTCATCAAATGCAAACAGGGTGATAGTGCCTGCTTTGTTATCAACAAGGGTGCGGCTGACCACTGAATTAGAAGAATATTCTATAGAACTGGTTAGATCAACTGGGACCGAAGTAAATATCTTTAAAGATTTTGTATCGTTCATATATCATTAAATTAATTTCGTTCATGATAATGGTTTGTTTGATTTTTAATCAATACACTTTAGTTATTACCACCCTTATTAGAATAAATATCTCAGATTAGATAATAACTATATTCCAGACATCATGAATGATGATATTAAAAGGTGTATTTAATGGAAATTCCAATTATTGAAAATATTATAAATAAAATCGACACTCCTTTTTCAATTTCAAAGGATAAAGATAAACTGTTTATCTTCGGACGAAATCCAACATTATCACTAGCAGAATTAATTTCTATGTTTAAATCTACAGCAAACAGATTTGAAATTATAGAAATATCTCAATTTGGAGTAATATTACGACCTGAAAACGAATGGGTACCTTCTGTAGAACAAGGCGGTATGATTCTTAAAAAGTGTTCACCAGTTTCTTCAATTAAAAAACCTGCCAGTAATTCAGAAATAAACGATCTTTGTGCGAAATTCGTTGATAGTTTGTTTATTGACAACAAGTGTCATTGGAGCATTAGTTCGTATAATGAACGAAATCAAGATGATGCCCAAATATACGATTATTTTTATAAAGCAATCCGAGAGAAATTTAAAAAAAATGGAATTAAAAAGGCTATGTATGTTCGACCAGAATATACATTTGACAAAGTTACTTCTTATAAACAAAATACCAAAAAACATCATAAGACCAATCTCAAAATCCTTATGCCAAGGGCAATACATAGAAAACACATTTTAGATAATGGCTTTGAACTGGTATTGTATCATACAAAGGATGAAATCCTGGTATGTCAAACAGATCAGGCAATTAATATCGATGATTTGAAAATAAGAGATGTAAAACGACCTTTTGTTAGACCAATGCTTGGAATAGGGGTGGCACTTGCCAGGTCTATGATTAATTTGGCAATGCAACCCAAAGGTTCAACAATTTATGATCCTTTTTGTGGAACCGGAACTATAGTCCAGGAAGCTCATCTTTCAGGATACATGGCACTGGGGTCAGATATTGATTCTCAATGCGTACAAGGAGCTATGAAAAATCTTCAATGGATCACAAAAACACATAAAATACAAAAATTCTCAACAGAAAATATTTTCTCTCTTGATTTGACAAATGCAATGGATAAATATAAAAAAGGATCTTTTGCTGCCATCGTGACAGAACCTTATCTGGGCCCACCTTTAAAATTTTACCCAAATGTTTCAGATGCCCAAAAAATGAAAAATGATCTAACAAAACGGTTTAATGTTTATTTCCGTAACATATCTCATCTTCTTCATAAAAATGGAATGTGTGTAATAATAGTTCCAAGAATCCGCAGTAATGAAGGGGAATACTTTTCTTTAGATGTTGAAAAATTATTTTCTAAACATGGTTTTGAAGTGTATAAAGAACATTTTAATGATGCATTGTTACCTTATGTTTTTATTCACGCACCAAAAGATCAAAAAATCGAAAGAGAAATATATGTATTGAAAAAAATTCAATAAATAAAAAAAAATCTCCTAAAAAATAGGAGATTTATGAAGCGCTGTTAACCAGCAACACAGAGCATGGAACATTTCGTGCAACTTTTTCAGGTACACTTCCTGAAATAAGTTGTGAGAGTTTGCCTCTCTTTGTGTGTTCCATGATTATC
>DATKUV010000272.1:0-2788 GCA_035530415.1 Candidatus Nanoarchaeia archaeon
CTTGTGACCATAATTGTCATGTTACACCTCATTTTCTCGAAACTTCTCAACCACCCAGCCCTCAACAAACTCTCAAACGTCCCAGCATTGCTCCAGTAACCATCCAGCACATAATACCCCATCGCACCCTGCCTGATATCCTCATTATTCACATCCATGATCTCAAGCTCACCTCGCCCCGGGGGTTTCAGCGTTTTTATAATCTCGAACAGGCCGCTGTCATATATATACAATCCCGTCACAGCATAATCCGACTTCGGCACACCAGGCTTCTCCTCGATGCAAAGCACCTGCCTTTGACTCATACGCGCCCCACCGGTATGCAGGTGATAGATCATAGCGCTGCCGCACATTGGTGGCACATGCTTATTTGTGATGATTGTCAAGGGGGAGGCAATTTGGTATGCGCCGGGTGCAATTTTCATGGTTATTTTCGCCAGACAATTTGTTTTTTTAGAAGGTTTATGAAATAACGGGGTTTAAATATTTAAATAATTTGCTAAAGGAAGATTGTAGTGTAATATCCTAAATATATTGACAGGACCAGGACCCGAAGTAAAGTTCTTGTTGGTAACTTCATCGGCGGACACGTTGCCATTCCCTGGAAGGGGCAGCTGCAACCATAGCAGTCCCAAACGCCATGCAACTCAGGGGATGGAGCATGTGATGGGCATCGGTGCTGTAACAATTAGCAGTGGTATTGCTTTTAAGCAGATGGGTGGTGGCGATACTTTCACTCGCATGGCAGTGATTAGGCTCAAAAATACAGAAGAATTATGATTGCATCAAGAATTAATGTCTATAACAATCATTTAAAGACGATAGATTTAAAATCGATTGTATTGTTATTATTCATTAAATGATCGACCTGCACACCCATTCAATATTCAGTGACGGAGAACTGCTACCCAGTGAGCTTGTGCGTAGAGCAGTGGTAAAAGGCTATACTGCAATTGCCATAACTGACCATGTGGATTTTTCCAATATTGAACATGTATTGAAAGGCATTCAAAAAACCAAATATATTGAAGATGTCTGGGACATACAGGTACTCTCAGGGGTGGAGATCACACATGTGCCCCCCCAGAAGATTTCAAAATTAGTAGATCTGGCAAGAAAATTGGGTGCTGAAATTGTGGTCGTTCATGGTGAAACGCTTGTTGAACCTGTAATAACAGGAACAAACAGGGCTGCTATTTACGCACAGGCTGATATTCTAGCTCATCCTGGACTGATATCAAAGGAAGATGTGGAATTGGCTAAAGAATTGGGAGTATGTCTTGAGATCACAGCTCGTTGTGGACATAATCGAGCTAACGGTCATGTGGCAAAGATATCAACAGAAGTTGGTGCAGATCTTGTGGTAGGGACTGATTCCCATTCACCCTCTGACCTGATCACAGATGAAGAAGCTCTTAAAATAGCCATGGGTGCGGGGTTGAGTGATAAACAAGCACATGAAGTTCTTATTTCAAAACCTTTAAATCTAATAAACAACCCTTAATATAATATTTTACGATACCTTTATATATCGGATGTATGTTTTATATACTACTTTCATAGAGGTGCATATTTGAAAATACTTGGAACAGTTCTTCATACTTCCAGCCATAGGAATTTAATAATTCAGGGAGATGAAACAGATAAAATATATATTAGATCAAGATCGCCCAGAATTAACTCAATAGTTTTCGACACAAAAAAGAAGAAGATCGGGAAAATCAGTGACATATTCGGGCCTGTAAAACGTCCATATTTTTCCATTAAACTCTTTAAGAATGTTACCAATGAAAATCTCAGAGGTTTCAAACATAAAAACGTCTACGTTAATTGAATGACAAATTGTTATAAAGTTCGGTTTTTCATATATTATCAAATATAAATTTATATTACTAGTCAGGGATTGAAAATAAATGGTTGAATTAGAAAGAGAGAGTGAAAGATCTGAGAGATCTGAGAGAAGTAAAATACGAGAAGGTATTAAACTCAGAAAAGAGCAGGAAAAAGTAGGTACTTTCGAGAAGCCTAAAGTAGAATGTCCGGAATGTGGAAGCCGCAGTCTGGTACACGATTATGAGCGGGCAGAACTGGTATGTAACGAATGCGGTCTTGTAGTAGATTCCGAATTCATAGACCAGGGACCTGAATGGAGAGCTTTCGATCATGACCAGCGTATGAAGAGAAGCCGAGTAGGGGCCCCCATGACCTTTACCATCCATGATAAAGGTCTGTCCACAATGATCGACTGGAGAAACAGGGACTCCTATGGAAAATCCATTTCATCCAAGAGCAGAGCACAGTTATACAGGCTGCGAAAATGGCAACGTAGGATCAGGGTAAGTAATGCTACTGAGCGAAACCTGGCGTTTGCACTATCTGAGCTTGACAGGATGGCCAGTGCACTTGGTCTTTCCAGGAACGTCAGAGAAACCGCGGCTGTAGTTTATCGAAAAGCTGTTGATGAGAACCTGATAAGGGGACGCAGTATCGAAGGTGTGGCCGCTTCAGCATTATATGCAGCATGCCGCCAGTGTAGCGTACCCAGGACGCTGGATGAGATCGCAGAAGTATCCAGGGTCAGCAGAAAGGAAATTGGCAGGACATACCGCTTCATTTCCAGGGAACTGGGACTGAAACTCATGCCCACCTCACCTATTGACTATGTACCGCGTTTCTGTTCAGGACTTACCCTGCATGGAGAAGTACAGTCCAAGGCTGTTGAGATCCTCAGGCAGGCGGCAGAGAAGGAACTTACTTCAGGTCGTGGACCTACTGGTGTCGCAGCAGC
>DATKUV010000273.1:0-3357 GCA_035530415.1 Candidatus Nanoarchaeia archaeon
AGGAAGTATGTTTGAATATTTTGGATTGGCAAATCCAGTGGGAATCAGTATCATCTTAAACGGGGGAAGAAAAGGTGAACCCATATTTGCAGGATGGATCAACTGATGATCAAAACCATGCTCAATAAAGAATTTCTCAAACAATAATCTGGAATCCCACAGAAGGGCGATATCAGCCATTAAGAAACCTATATTGATGATATGGAACAAATAGCTTTAGTTATATTCAACATCGTGTAGGTAATTTAACTATTCAGGACATGCCGCCACCTTGTATGGGTTCGGTATTTGTGCTTCTGCTTCTGCTGGTGGTGATTGTTGGGCTGGCGGTGTGGCCGAGAGTGCTGGGGAAAAAAAGGTTAACTAAAGAAAGTAAAGTAACTGACAATGACATTTGTAATTGCACAATTTTATCGTTATATTCTGCAAAACCATCGAAAGTTATCACCCAATTCAATTAAAAAGAACAAATTCCAAACACAAATCTTATCATCAAACGGTTAAATAGATTAAAATGAGTATGATATCATGGTCAATTTAACAAAAAGAGATATAGTCCTGCGAGAAATCGAGCACGTTCCTGATACTCTATTCGATGAAATACTTGACTTTATCCGTTTTATGAAAACTAAATCACAAAAAGAAAGCCTTGAAACTGCAATTGCCAGTGAGTCTTCACTAAATAAAGATTGGCTAAAAGAAGAAGAAAATGAAGCATGGCACGATTTATAAAAGGTGACGTTGTCGTCCTTCCGTTCCCATTTTCAGACTTAACACAGTCTAAAAGGCGTCCAGCCCTGATAGTTGCTGATTTGAAAGGAAATGATGTGATACTATGCCAAATTACCAGCCAGTGGGTAAAAGATGATTGTGCCATATCAATATATGATTCTGATTTTATCAAAGGAAATCTGAAACAAAAAAGTTACGCCAGACCAAATAGAATTTTCACTGCAGATTCAAGTATAATATTATATTCTGCTGGTCACATCAATCAATCAAAATGTGACGAAGTAATTGAAAAAATTATTAAAATCCTTCGTCAATAGATGAAATTACATTATCGACACTTTACTGAATTCCAATTATATTTCAATAATTTCAATTGCAACAATAATTTTGAAAGTTTCAAATTAGGCACTTTTCAGGTACATTTCCGACAATCTCTAATAGATATAAAATCAATCAAGTCTACTATGAAAGCAAAGCTGGGTAGTGAAGACGTAATCTGGGATCTGACACACTTTTATCGAGATATTCAGGATGAGAATATCAACAAAGATATCGAGTTAATTAAGAAAAATACAACCGAATTTTCATCAAATTATAAAGGAAGGTTAAAAGAACTTAACACATCTGACCTCTTTAGTGCAATGGTCCGATTGGAAGAGATATCTCAAAATGTTGGACGAATTGGCTCTTTTGCACAACTAAATTTCGTTACTCAATCCGATAATGCAGAAGCAGGAGCATTCTTGCAGAGTTTCCAGGAAAAGTCCAGCCAGTTCCATAAAGAGCTTTTATTTTTTGACCTGGAATGGGCGGCCCTTGATGATGATATTGCTCAAAAACATCTTAACGATCCAATACTTCAAAAATACAGACATTATCTGGAACAACTCAGGAAATTCAAACCCCATCAGCTTTCAGAGATCGAGGAGAAGCTTCTGGCAGAAATATCTCCTACCGGAGTTAGCAGCTGGAATAAACTTTTTGATAAACTGCTCACCCAGACGAAGTTCGGGGGAAGGAATGAAGAGGAAGTGCTGTCAGACCTCTATAGTCCTGATCGCCAGGTACGATCAATAGCGTCAGATCACTTTACAGCAGGTCTATCGAGTCAACTTCATATCCTGACCCATATTTTCAATACTATTCTGGCAGACAAAATGATCAAGGACAGGCTGCGTAAATTCCCAGACTGGATCAGTTCAATGAACCTTGCTAATGAGATTGATGAAAAAACAGTCATGGCCTTGGTGAAGGCTGTTACTGACCGATATGACATCCCTCAGAGATACTATAGATTAAAAAAAGAACTATTGGGAGTGGATGAATTATTCGATTATGATAGGTATGCTCCTCTGCCCATTTCCTTAGAAAAGACAATTCTTTGGGACGAAGGGAAAGAATTAGTACTCAGTGCCTACAACGATTTTTCCCCGAATATGAAAGAAATTGCCAATAAGTTCTTCACCGAGAGATGGATCCATGCCCCTGTCATGACTGGCAAGAGAGGCGGGGCGTTTTCTGATTCATGCACTCCGGATGTACATCCTTACATACTGGTCAATTATACAGGAAATAATAAGGATGTACAGACCCTGGCCCATGAGTTGGGTCATGGGGTCCATCAATATCTTGCCCGGCAGCAGGGATACCTTAACAGCCAGACACCCCTGACCATGGCTGAGACTGCATCAGTGTTCGGTGAGATGTTGGTGTTCAGGTTTCTGCTTAATAAAGCAGAGAGCAGGGATGAGAAACTTGCTCTTTTGTGCAATAAACTGGAAGGAATGTTCGCTACAGTGTTCAGGCAGGTATCCATGAACCGTTTTGAGGATGCAATTCATAATGCAAGGCGGAACAGTGGCGAACTATCACCTGAACGGTTCAGTGAACTCTGGATCAAGACCCAGTATGAAATGTTTAAGAATTCTGTCACACTTACTGAGAATTATAGTCTTTGGTGGAGCTATATACCGCATTTTCTGGAAGCCCCCGGATATGTGTACGCTTATGCTTTTGGGGAACTGCTTGTGCTTTCTCTTTATAAGAAGTACATGGAACAGGGAGAGGATTTTGTCCCTAAATACATGAACCTTCTAGCATCAGGAGGTAAGGCTTCTCCAGGCGATCTGCTTGAGAATTTTGAGATACGATTAGATGATCCTGATTTCTGGCGTGAGGGATTGGATATCATGGATGAAATGTTGAGCCAGGCAGAAGAATTAATCAAAGGTTAAGGATTTTGATTGATTTATTGCATTTCATTTTTCTAAATGCCAAAGATAATTATGATGTATGAACTGTTTTATATCTCTTTATGATTCTGGCATTCTTTTTCAATTAAAGTTATCCATTTTTTTATAAAATCTTCTGACATCTCAGCAGCTTCTAAATTTATACGCTCGTTCGTTATCCTGGCCTTCCTCTTTGCCCTGGGCGATAGGTCTATCAATCCCTGCTTTTTTATTGTTTCCATCCCAGGTGCAAAAGGTTGAAAGTCAGGGATCTCATCAACTATTTCTACTTGACATGAATCAACAATCTCTTTAGAGGCATTGACAACATAGTCAATGTATTCCTGTTTCCCCTCAAGATACAAAGTACCGGGTTCTCCTGATCGCAGGTGAG
>DATKUV010000274.1:0-4902 GCA_035530415.1 Candidatus Nanoarchaeia archaeon
CAAATAAAGCCACTGGTTGACCAATCAGGATGAGTCTTTCGAATAATATCAACTATAGGTTGACGGACCAGTTCCGCAGGTCTAACCTCGCTAAGTTCCTTTTGTTCATTGCAAATTTGACAAATAACAGTGTTTTGTAAGGTCATATTTTCCCACTCCTAATAGCTGTTTTAGCATGACAGCCTACTTATTATCTCCCGAGGATAAATGGATAATTTAAAACATGCATATCTAAAAGATTTTTCCATAATGTCATTATTATTTTTTCCATTTGAATTCGTAACAGTCCTAATTTTTAGAATAGAATAGTCTGATGAATTAGAACTTGAATTTATTAAAATTCGTTCAGACTTTATCCTCTGATCTTTGCAGATAAGCTGCAGCAGGAAAGCCGATTAAGGATGGGAGCCAGAATGAAAAAACCCGGTAGATAAGGATTACCACCACGACCACAGGATCTGGTACTCCCAGCCCTTTATACAGGGCGGCCATGGTACCTTCCACAACTCCAACCCCGCCCGGGATCAAAAAAGCCATCTTTCCCAGCAACAAAGGCATCCCATAACCGGCCAACAGCACACCCGGTCCCACCTGATAACCAGCGGCAATAAAGAGGAAGTACAATGTCAGAATATCGAAACCTATATTTACACCTGCTCCCAGCAGAGGGCGCTGCCAGCCACCAGCTGATAGCGCATCCCAGGCTTTGAACAGGCGAACCATAGTAATTTCAGTATCAGCTGCCGTATACGATCTCTTGTTTATCCGGGCCCAACTTCTTGCGATGTAGATTGCGAGAGAAGTAAGTTCTGACCGATGTCTAAGGCCCCATATTATCACACCTATGAATACTAGTAACAGCAGCAGGATCAGAATAAAAATGATGGTTTGTGAGGTTGTAAGTTTACGTATGATAAGTAAATAGCCGAGACCTATAGATGTTATAAATAATAAAGTAATATTGTTCAATATCAATGGCAAAGTACCTGCTAATCCGGCACCTTCGACATTGACTCCCTTTTTGCGTACCCATCGATAGGTTGCAGCTGTATTGCCTAATACTCCGCCTGCCACCAACCCAATACTGGATGCAGCAAGTGCTATTAATACCCCCCAAAGGACAGATATTCGCTGGTTAACGATAGCTACAATTGAATGCAATTGATAACCGCTGCCCAGGTAACTGATAAGCTGTGCAACAATAGCTAAACCTACAGCCCACACAGTCATTGATTCAATCACATTAAGTGAATATTCCAGGGAAGTAAGCTGGGGCAGGATAAGGTGCACGGCCAGCCCAAGTATGACCAAACGTGTCAGGTTGCGACCTATCCGTATGGTCAATGGAAGTATGAAATTAGTTTGTGAAGATTTCTTTGTAGATCCTGTAATACTTTCACGACCTTTTTGCATAAATCTAATCTGAGTGCTTCATAAGATTAATAGAGACTTAAATAAATTATCTGTGAGCAATGACGATGAAGCAGGAAGTAAATTGAAAATTAACTAAAATAGCTGGTGGAGGTAACAGGGAATTAAGCAAAAACAAAACTAAAAGGAAAACTCTGATTCACCATTGATAGAGCTTAGATCAATTAGTTTGAATACACTGGTTTAATCTCACAACTAGATGTTCAAGATCTGTTTCCATTAGCCAGGCAGCTTCTTTGATAGATACTAGCTTGGCAGCATGTCGCATTATCGGTGATTCAAGATCTGTAAATCCCACATCATGAAATAAACGAACCGTTTCAGGAAAAAGGTCAATGACCCTTTCAAGCTTCCACTCTTCTGTAATTTCCATATTATATCACCTACGTTTCTATTGGGACGGTATCCAATTCCTCCCATTCAGCCCAAGACGCATCGTATACGCGTACATGTGGATATCCTAACAACCTCAAAATCATATAACTATGGCTGGCACGCAGCCCCATCCAGCAGTATGCAACAACCTCTTTACTGGCATCGATCCCTTTGTTTTCATATAAGATTTTCAAATCATCACCTGACTTGAATCTGCCGGTTCTCGGATCAATCGTCTCTAACCAGTGTACATGAACAGCTCCGGGAATGTGTCCTCCCCGCTTGCCATATACTGTCTTGCCGGTAAACTCACTTACAGTACGCACATCCAGGAATGTTGTCCTGTCATCTTCCAAATGGTCAAGTATCCATTCTTTTGTTGCAAGTCTTGTTTCATCAACTTCACCAGCAAAATGAGCTTTTTTAACTGTTGGGACCTCACTGGTAAATGCGCCACCCTCATCGATCCATCCCTTGATGCTGCCATCGAATACACTCATCTTATCATGTCCAAAATATTCCAGTGTCCAGAGAAGCCTTGCTGCAAATACCCCTCCAAAATTATCATAAACAATAACATGAGTTCCATTATCAATCCCGCGGGAACCTAAGACCTGTTCAAAAAGATCCTGAGATATGCACATGGCAGGTAATCCCAGTTGTGTCCTTACAATATCTATCAATCCAATGTTCACGGAATTCCTGATGTGACTTTTAGCATAATCAACAGCAGTCCTGGCATCTACTATCCGAATTTCAGGATCGTCGATATGATCGTTCAACCATTTCGCATTAATTCTATTTGGAATATTCCTGTTAATCAACAACTAACCTCCCATAAAATAGATGAATATAATGATATTTAACAATTCGCAAAAGATTATAACCATTTCTTCCTTTTGAAATAGATGACCATAAAAGCGGCTACGGTTAGGACGACCATCCAATACATAGGATAGCTCCACCGCCAGCCAAGTTCAGGCATGTATTCAAAATTCATTCCATAATTACCTGCAATAAAAGTAAGGGGAATAAATATTGTAGCAATAATGGTCAGGACCTTCATGACTTCGTTCATTTTATTACTGACACTTGAAAGATAAATATCCAGCATGCCTGAAAGCATATCCCTGAATGTTTCTATGGTATCGATAACCTGGATAGTATGGTCGTAGACATCCCTCAGATATATGGTTGTGGAATCCTGAATTAATGATGATTCACCCCTTTCCATACTGTTGACCACTTCTCGCAGTGGCCAGACAGACTTTCGTAAAAATATCATCTCCCTTTTTAGCTCATGTATAGTCTGTAATGTCTCTGGTCTGGGATTTGTTACCAGTTCTTCTTCAATTGATTCAATCTTTTCTCCCAGTTTCTCAAGAATTACGAAATAATTGTCAACAATGGCGTCCAGCAATGCGTAAGCAAGATAATCAGCCCCCATCTTTCTGATACGGCCCTTTGAATTCCTGATCCGATCCCTGACATGATCAAAAACATCTCCTTCCATTTCCTGAAAGGAAATAATGAAATTTGAGCCAAGAATGATACTTATCTGTTCAGCGTTTATTTCATTCTCAATTTCATCAAAAGTAAGTAATCGTAAAACAACATAGATGTAATGCTCAAAATCTTCCATTTTCGGACGCTGTTCCGTATGAACAATATCTTCGAGGATCAACGGATGCAGATCAAAATGGTTCCCGATCTTCTCAATAATCTCAATCTCGTGGATACCATCAATGTTAATCCAGGTTACTGTGGGTTTATCTTTGAAAGAGAAGCATTCATCGACTGTTTTTGCAACCTTTTCTTCAAGATGTTCAGCATCGTAGTCTATAATGGTTATTTTTGTTTTTTCTATCTTCTTTTCCCCAACATGGACGAGAGTCCCAGGCGGAAGGCCTATCTTTTGTGTTCTTTTTTTGAAAAACCTGGACATTGCTTCTCCCCTAATAATATAATATAATGCATAGATTATATTTAAAAGTAAGGGTATTATACATATATACAAGAAATATAATTAAGTGAAGTTATATGAACGAGATCGCTTTTTTGCTATTTGCATTTGTGTCCCTTTTTGTAATTGTAAATCCTATCAGTGGAGTTTTGACCTTCATCTCCCTTACATCCCAGATGACTTTCGAGGAAAAGAATGCCATGGCAAAACGATCTGTCATACTGGCCTGTATAATAGCACTTTTTTTTGCAGTAACCGGTGATCTGCTGTTAACCATCTTCAGTATCAATGTCGATTCACTTAGAGTTGCAGGTGGAATCTTGTTATTTACCATCGCATTTGAAATGATGCATGCTCAGATTTCAAGAGAGAGTATTACTGAAAAAGAGATGCAGGAGTCCAAAAAACGTGAAGATGTCTGGATTTTTCCCATTGCCATGCCTATTCTCACAGGACCGGGTACAATTACCACAATAATAGTATTGATAGGTAATACGGATGTAATTGAGCACAAGTTATTGGTGGGGCTTGCTATATTGCTGACTTTTTCAATATCGCTATTTATATTTCTATTTTCCAGGAGAATTAACAAATGGGTCGGATATACTGGAATGTTGGTATTCACAAGGATCATGGGCCTGTTTCTGGCTGCCCTGGCCGTGAATTTCATCACCCAGGGTATCTGGAACATTTACCAGACGTTTCCATGATCGTTTCATTATGTAAGAGACTTGATGGGTTTCGCTAGGATAAAATCGGAATAAGGGAAAAAATATTCATATAGTATAGATACAATAGAATTATATGAAAATAATAGAAGGTTTGGGTGTGTTGATTCTTTCAGGGCTATTAATCTTATTAGTTTATATAAACTATTTTACCGATTCTATTGGTAATTTCGGAACCGAATTGTCCAAATTATTGCAATCTATCATAATAATTCTCACAGCATACCTGCTAAATGTCTTAATTGCAGCTTTGATCAAACGACAAATACAGGACATTAAATATCGATATTCAATGAGAAAGACGATCTCTACCCTGGTTTCCATTGCAACGGTGGGTATCTTGGTTGCGGTATGGTTCCGTGAAACGACTTCATTGATCGTAGCATACGGGATTCTCAGTGCCGG
>DATKUV010000275.1:0-3591 GCA_035530415.1 Candidatus Nanoarchaeia archaeon
TTTTATCCATGTTTAGAATATTATGATTTCAGACCATAATATATTAGAGTGCGGCAAAATTTGTCATTATACACATTATTACATATATAACAACAGTTGGATACTCATGAGCTTAGTTGAACTATATTATTCAGATACGTGCGCCGATTGCCATCACATCAGAACAATGCTTCTGGAGATGCTGCCCAAAGGCGTGACTTTTAAGGAAGTGAATGCTTTTGAAGGAGAAGGCGCTGTGAGAGCTAAACAATTAGGAATATCATCGGTCCCCACTGTCGTGGTAGACGGTGAAGTGATGTTAATAGGCCGTGTTGACAGGGACGATATCAAGGAAGTATTGAATTCAGTTACAGTATAAGGAGAAGGTGTACTATTGGACCTTAATATTTACAAAGATTTAAAACGTGACGTGGAGGGGGTATTTGTTAATGTGCACCCCATCCAGCGAGGTGGCGTGCTAACACTTGAGGCCCGGAAATCATTACTTGAGTTCGGGGACGGTTATTCGGTCTGTGATTACTGTTTTGAGTCCAGGGTGGACCTGGTACAAAAACCGCCTGTGCGCAATCTTGTTGCTGACATTGCCGAATTCCTGAACATGGATGAGGTGAGGTTCACTGCCGGGTGCAGGCATGCCAAATGGGCTGCAATGCACATGGTATGCGAACCCGGGGATTCCATCTGATTGGAAATCGGCCAACAAATCACACATTGATGAATTTCGAGACACTGCCTTTGCATGAAGTTGCTGAGGTTCACAAAAAACGGAGATATTTCCTGTACCATGAGCTGAAGAAGCGTAAGATCATGGGCAGTAAGATTGAATATTTCGAATTTTTCTGGCTGGACCGTATCAAGGAGTTCCTTGAAAAATTAAGCCACTTCCTCCCGACTATGACGTGGTTTAGCCCGGGTATCTCTTCCTGCATTGATCTGGTAACTGGTGACTGCCAGTCTACATCTTGGCCAATTGTTTCAAGCACCGCTGATAGGTCACCCTTCCCAAAAGCCGCAAATTGTTGTTGGATCAATTGCACATTCTCTTGTTCATTCACTTTCTCCTACTCCTCTCTAACAGATTTATTCCAAAATATATCAGCTATCGTTATTCACAAATGCCCTAAAGCCTGTTCCAGATCTGCTATTATGTCTTCTGCATCTTCGACACCGACTGAGATCCTCACCAGGTCATCAGTTATTCCCGTCTCCGTTCGTACATCAACAGGAACATTCGCATGGGTCATGGATGCAGGATGCTGTATCAGGGTATCAACTGAACCCAGACTAACAGCCAATGAACACAATTCAAGGCTGTTCATAAGTTTCTGTCCGGCTTCTATGTCCCCCTTTATTCCAAAAGATATCATACCACCGGAACCACTCATCTGCTTTTTTGCGATATCATATTGTGGATGAGAAGGCAATCCGGGATACCTGACCCACTCTATCTTCGGATGAGCTTCCAGGAATTCGGCTACTTTCATACCATTACTGGCGTGCCTTTCCATTCTTAGATGCAGGGTCTTCAATCCCCTGATACATAACCAGGCTTCAAGCGGACCCATCGTTCCCCCGGTAGAATTAACCACTGATGTCATGCTTTTAATAAAATCTTTTTTTCCAACAACAACACCACCTAAAAGGTCTGCATGACCACCAATATATTTCGTGCAACTATGTACAACAACGTCTGCACCCAATTCCAGAGGTCTTTGGAAGTAAGGAGTTGCAAAAGTGTTGTCAACGACACAAAGAGCACCAATATCGTGGCTTATTTTACATATCTCTTCAATATCACTAACAATCATGGTGGGATTCGCTGGTGTTTCTAAAAAGATGACCTTGGTATTATTTCTTATGTTCTTCTTCACATTCTCGTGATCTGAAGTATCAACAAAACTGACCTCTATACCGAACTTAGTGAGAATTGAGGAAAATAATCCATACGTACCCCCATAGACCACATTGGTTGATAAAAGGTGGTCTCCCTGTTCCAGTTGAGAAAGAGCTACAGCAGTTATTGCAGCCATTCCGGATGAGAAGGTCTGAGCGGTTTCGCCGCCTTCAAGTGCAGCGATCTTCTTTACAAAAGCTGCATGTGTAGGCGTGTTTGGTCCCACACGGGCATATGTATATCCTTCTTCTTCACCAGTAAATCTTGCAGCACCCTGTTGGGCATTATCAAATACAAAGGTGGATGTTTGAAATATCGGTATTGTATGCGCTCCATATGTTGGGTCCGGCGCTTCTCCGCTATGAACACATTGAGTGCCGAACTTCTTCTCCCTTTTCATCTTCCGTCCCCATTAAAATACTTCGGATTAATAAATTTGGTGAAGATGTACTTATCCTTTTTGATAACACAACTATCAAAGTTGGGTGATAAAGAGAATTGAATCGACAATTTTATACAATCTTCGCATCTTTGTATTTATTAGTGAGGAGGTTTTATCATTATCGTTCGTCAGGAAACACCAGATGACCTGAAGAAAATTCGAAATATTAACTCTGCTGCATTTGATACTAATGAAGAAGCAAACCTTGTTGATGCTTTAAGGAAAAGTGGTGCTCCTCTTATCTCACTGGTTGCTAAGAAAAAAGGCGAGCTTATTGGTCATATATTATTTAGCCCGGTTTCATTAGAAGGGAATCAACCCTCTCCATTAATTGCAGGATTGGGACAAATGGCTGTTATGCCTGAGTGTCAAAATAAGGGTGTGGGTTCCAGGTTGGCAGAAGAAGGTTTGAGGTATTGCAAAACATCTGGATATAAAGCCATTGTTGTGCTGGGCCACCCGGAATATTATCCGCAATTTGGCTTTGTCCCATCTATAAATTATGATATCAAGTCTGAATATCAAGTCTGAATATCAAGTCTGAATATCAAGTGCCTCCGGAAATTTTCATGGTCAAAGAGCTTGAAGAATTTGCACTGAAAGGGGTCAATGGAACGATTAAGTATCATCAAGCTTTTAATGAAATCTAAGCGTTCCATCTTTGAACTCCCCTCATCATACCTCCCAGGCTGGTTCAGGTACAGACCGTTGGCGAGAGATTGATGGAAACTGTTGTGCATCATATGCTGGCGGGGTGATGTGGAGATTCTTGAGGGTGCGGGAGGGGCTTAGATGGGCACCTGGGCAGAGTGAAGACAAAGGGGCGGCAGGAGAGAACTGAATTCTCCATTATTATTGCCTGTCTTTTTAATTCTCCATACATAGAGAAGCTTTCTGTGTATGAAATAATATCGGGAGCAGAAGGTGTCAAACTTAGGTCCTTATCATCACCAAGGTAGACATTCACATCCTCGGCTTTTTCAAAATAGTACCCGATAATTGGAATTGATTGGTAACCTGATGCCGATTGGATAAGAAGAAAAAGACACAACAAGAAATTTTTTTTTCCTCATAACTATATATTCCCGCCACCTTGATTCCATATTTCCACAATAGTATATGAATCAACATCCACAAGAGCTGATACCTGGACATCCTGCCATGTGACACTCAATAATGTCTTTGGTTTATAGAATTTTTCTGAAGTTTGCGGAAGTATCCTTTTTACTGTTGGTTCTGATCGCGATTGTGTTAT
>DATKUV010000276.1:0-10911 GCA_035530415.1 Candidatus Nanoarchaeia archaeon
TTGTCTATGGATCTTGGTCTCCCTGAGTACTATACAGAAGAACATATCCAGTCTTTGCTGGACCGTAACGTCATGAGTGAGAAAAAGCAAGGCAACAAACAATTATTGAGTCTGATCTAATAATCACGTAATTATATATCAAATCACACATTAATATTAGTTAAGAAAAAATGGAGATTAAGAAATGACCACAGAATTGACACTCAGGGTCGCGGAATCCCACCATAGGGATGTGGGGCGCGACATAGCCCGAATGGAGCGTGACAAAATGGAACTGTTGGGCCTGGTGAGTGGTGATTATATTGAGATTGTAGGTAAGGATGCCACTTATGCCATTGTATGGCCTTCCTACCCTGAGGATAGGGGAAGAGGGTTATTAAGGATCGATGGTAATATACGAAATAATGCCGGGATCAGCCTGGACGACATTGTAATAATCAGAAAAGCAGATGCAAAAGAAGCAAAACGGATTACCCTTGCTCCAACCCAGCATGTCAGACTGGTGGGTGGAGCCCAGTATATCCATAGATTATTAGAAGGGCGTCCCATTAAAAAGGGGCAGCAGATCAGGGTAGAGACTGTCAGCAATCCCCTGAATTTTGTAGTTATTACAACCCAACCCACAGGTCCTGTATTTGTGGGAAAGGCCACACAGATCAACCTTAAGGATGAGTTGGTAGACCTGAGTCACATCAAGACCGCACCCCATACCACATATGAAGATATCGGAGGTTTGAGGAGGGAAATCGATCTGGTCAGGGAAATGATCGAACTGCCGTTAAGGCATCCAGAGCTTTTCCAGAAAATTGGTATAGATCCACCAAAAGGTGTACTATTGCATGGTCCGCCAGGTACAGGAAAAACCCTTATCGCAAAGGCTGTGGCAAACGAGACCGATGCGAATTTCATCTCGATCAGCGGTCCAGAGATCGTATCCAAATATTATGGTGAGAGTGAAAAACATCTCAGGGATATGTTCGATGAAGCTGAAAAGAATGCACCCACCATCATATTCATTGACGAGATCGACAGCATTGCACCCAAACGGGGCGAGGTCACCGGTGAAGTTGAGCGGCGCGTGGTGGCACAGCTTCTCAGCCTGATGGACGGATTGAAGAGTAGAGGCGAAGTCATTGTAATTGCTGCGACAAACAGGCCCAATGCCATTGATGAAGCTCTGAGGAGGGGCGGGCGGTTCGATCGTGAGATCGAAATAGGTATTCCCGACATGAACGGCAGGCTTGAGATCCTACAGGTCCATTCCAGAGGTATGCCGCTGTCCCTGGAGTTAAAGGGGAATGGCGAAGAAGATATGGGCAAACTGAAAATGATAGCTGAGCGTACCCATGGGTTTGTGGGTGCAGATCTGTCTTCCCTGGCTAAAGAAGCTGCCATGCATGCTGTCAGGAAAATATTGCCAGAGATAAATCTCGATGAAGAGATACCTGCAGAAAAATTAGATAAACTCCAGGTTACCACAGAAGATTTCGAAGAGGCATTGAAGAATATCGAACCCTCTGCTTTGAGGGAAGTGTTCTTTGAAGTGCCCCAGGTGAAATGGGATGATATCGGTGGATTGGAAGCTATTAAAGAAGAATTGATCGAGGCTGTGGAGTGGCCGCTAAAGTACCCTGAAGCTTTTGAAGCCATCCATTCAAAACCCCCAAAAGGTCTGCTGCTATTCGGACCCCCTGGTACAGGCAAGACGCTACTGGCAAAAGCCATAGCCACTGAAAGTGATGCGAATTTCATCAGCATCAAGGGTCCTGAACTGATGAGCAAATATGTTGGCGAGAGCGAAAAGGCTGTGCGTGAAATATTCAGGAAAGCCAGACAGGCCAGCCCTGCTATCATCTTCTTTGATGAAGTGGACAGTATTGCTCCACACAGGGGAACCGGTTTCGACAACCATGTTACTGAAAGGGTGATAAGCCAGATACTCACTGAAATGGACGGCATGGAAGAGTTGAAGGACGTGCTGGTAATTGCAGCAACCAATAGGCCGGATATGATCGAACCTGCTCTACTAAGACCTGGAAGACTTGACAGGCTGGTATATGTCACACCTCCGGATGCAGAAGCAAGAAAAGCCATATTCAGGATCCACTTGAATAAAAAACCTATTAATAAAAATGTGGACCTTAACGAACTGTCCATGATGACTGAAGGATATGTGGGTGCCGATATCGAAGCTATTTGCAGGGAAGCATCCATATTGGCATTAAGGGAGATGATAGAACCGGGTATGGACAGGGAAACTGTCAAAGAACGATCCAATTCCATTACAATCACTATGGACCATTTTGACAAGGCAATGACCCGTGTCAAACCTACGTCATCTAAAAATAATATCCAGGATTATGATAAGATCGCCCAGGAATTTGCCCAGTATGCTACCATCGGAAACAAAGATGAAAATGAAGACAAGCTGAAAAGCTACGCATAATAATATTGTAATAATTAACGAGGTATGAGAAAAATGAGCTATAGACCAAGAAAAAATCCAATGGATGAAATATTTGAAGAGATGAATGAAATCATACAGGAAATCCTCGATTCCGGAATTGTACCTGATGTAAAACCCCAAGTGTGGGGATTTTCTATGACCCAGATAGGGGATCAACCACCTGAGATACAGGAATTCGGAAACATGAGCCAGAATAATCCAGGGGTTATAGAAGCAGATCTCCGTGATAAATATAGAGCAAGAAAACCCTTAATTGATATAATGGAAGCAGAGGATGAACTCCATGTAGTGGTGGAAATGCCAGGTGTTAACAAGGAAGATATTAACCTGGATAGTAATGGTACAACCCTTGATATCAAAGCATCCAGCGAAGACAGGAAGTATTCTGAACATGTGGAACTGCCAGCCAGGGTACTACCAGATTCTGCAAAGGCTACCTACAATAATGGTGTATTGGAAGTGATTTTCCAGTACGATACATCAGATAAAAAATCCATTAAATTGGAGTGAAAATAAAACTATACGCTGATAATATCTGCGTATCATTTTTTTTTAAAATTAGATAATTTGTCGAGCGGGAAGGGGAGTGGGGGTTAGTGTTTAAAAAACAATTTCCCGCTCAACAATTGCTATAATAATGTTACTCCTATAAAAGAGTTCTGCTCATATATTTTCTTTAAATGTTCACAGAGTTAAGGTATGGGAAATAGATTCATTCTCATAAACTAATTAATAGATAACTAAAATGGTTGGAGTTCTTATAAATGTCAAAAATTGAAGTATTACTAGGTGAAAAGAGAGTTTTTTATCCATCTGAAAAACTGGTCCGGGAAAGTAATGTGAAACAATGGATGGATGCCCATAATATCCCTGATATTGAAACCCTCCATAAACGCAGCCAGGATATTCAATGGTTCTGGGGTGAAGTGGAAAAGGACCTGGTTGAATGGTATTCACCATATGATAAAGTACTGGACGACTCCAATAAACCTTTTTTTAGCTGGTTCACCAATGCCAAATATAATATTGTTCATGATGCACTTGATCGACATATTGGTACTCCCACTGAAAATAAGATAGCCTATATTTTCGAATCAGAACAGGGTGGTATCAGTGAACTGACATACCTTGATATGTACCATGAAGTTAACCGCCTGGCTAATGCTTTAAAAAGTCTTGGGGTTGGTAAAGGGGACCGTGTAGCGTTATTTATGCCAATGATACCAGCCCTTCCAATTGCCATGTTGGCCTGTGCCAAGATAGGTGCTATACATCTGGTTGTATTCTCAGGTTTTAGTGCCCATGCTCTGCAAGGAAGGATCAATGATTCAGGTGCTAAGATTCTGATCACGGCTGATGGTTTCTGGCGTAAAGGTAAACAGATCGATCTAAAAGCCCAGGCAAAAGATGCGGTTAATGGAACTGATATCAAGAACACTATAGTGTATCAATGGGCAAATAATGATGTCCTCATGGGTGGATCCGATCTCTGGTGGCATGACTTGACTAATGATCAGCCTGATATCTGTGAGACAGAGGTGCTGGATTCGAATGATACTTTATTTATCCTCTACACCTCAGGCACCACAGGCAAGCCAAAAGGCGTGGTACATGTCCACGGGGGCTATGCTGTGGGTATTGCCATGACGTTAAAGTGGGTATTTGACCTTAAATCAAATGATATTTGGTGGTGCGCCGCTGACATCGGCTGGATCACAGGCCATAGTTATATCGTATATGCGCCGCTGATGTTGGGCGTTACTTCAGTGCTTTACGAAGGTGCACCAGCCTATCCTAAACTTAACAGGATATGGGAGATGATCGCCAGGCATAATGTTACAGTGTTCTATACTTCTCCAACTTTCATCAGGATGCATATGCGCCTGGGTGATGAATGGACAAAAAGGGACGACCTGAGCAGCCTGCGGCTTTTAGGTAGTGTAGGTGAGCCCATTAATCCTGAAGCCTGGATGTGGTATTACACTACTATAGGTAAATCACGATGTCCGATCATGGATACCTGGTGGCAGACTGAAACCGGAAGTTTCGTTTTAACACCGCTGCCTCTCTCACCGTTAAAACCAGGCTCTGCAGTAGGGCCTCTTCCAGGTTATGGCGCACAGGTCAATGATGCTCAGGGCCATCCTATAGCAGAAGAAGGGGGAAACCTTGTATTAACGAACCCCTGGCCATCCATGCTGCATACCTTATACAATGAACCTGAAAGGTATGTTGAACATTACTGGAACGAAGCAGGAGAATTCTTATCAGGAGATATCGCCAGAGTGGATAGTGACGGATATTTCTGGGTACAGGGCAGAGGTGATGATGTATTGAACGTTTCTGGTCACAGGCTAGGCAACTCTGAAGTTGAATCCGCACTGGTCAGCCATCCCAAGGTCAGTGAAGCCGCTGTGGTTGGGGCGCCTGATGATATCAAGGGTGAGAGTATAACCGCGTTTGTATTGCTTAATATGGGAGTCAAACCCGAGGACAGTATGATTAATGAGTTGAGAAATCATGTGGCTGAAGAGATCGGTAAGCTTGCCAGGCCGGATAAGATTTATTTTGTCGATGACCTTCCAAAAACTCGCAGCGGCAAGATCATGCGCAGGGTAATCCGCTCATTACTTCTGGCAAAAGCAGTAGGAGATATTTCCACTCTTGCTAATCCTGAAGCTGTTAAGGAAATTGAGGAAGCAATAGTGAAATAAAGCTCACGATTATTGATTATTAAAAAAAATCTGGAACTGAACAAGTTTATATACTGATATTATTAAGTGATATATATATTATGAAATACTGTTCAAGTGGCATCCCTAACCTGGACGAAGTACTGGGAGGTGGTTTACCGAAACCATCTATGATTTTGATAGGCGGACCGCCCGGAGTAGGGAAAACAACCTTCGCGCTTCAATCCCTGTCAAAGGCAGCCGAAAACGGGGAAAAAACCTTATATTTGCCTTTAACATCCCAATCAGTTGAAAAATTGACAGATTTTCTACATAGCTATCATTTTTTTAATGATGATATTATTGTTCATCCTATTGACCGCTCTACTGCCGAAAAGGACCCGCTGACAACCTTACTTGATGTTGGCAATATTTTGGCATCTACCAACCCTGATCGCCTGGTATTGAGTCCATTAACCACCTTAGGTTACGGGTTTTCCCAGCAGGAGAGAAGGCGTTTCTTTTATTCTTTTGATTCCATTCTTCAGGACTGGTCTGCCCAGACATTGGTAACTGGTGAGATGAGCAGGACCGAGGTGGATGAATCGATACTTTCAAACATAGCGGATGGTGTGATATTTCTTAACCGGGAAAAAGCAGGCAAAAAGAAAATCCGGAAGTTGGAAGTTATAAAATTCCGTGGAATGTCCGAAGTCCCGGATAACGGCTATTCAAAATATGAATTCAAAATAGGGTCGGAAGGTATCTACCTATTTCCCAAACTAAAATCACAAACAACTCATCAACCTCGTAATGGACAGAAACTTTCAACTGGGGTGGAGGGGTTAGATGAAATGATGCACGGCGGGTTGCCAAAGCAGTCGATCTTATTAGTAGCAGGTGGGGCGGGTTTAGGAAAATCGACAATAGGACTGCAGTTCATTATGGCAGGCCTAAGGATTGATGAACCGGGGGTGATCGTGATTTTTGAGGAACAAGATGATCAATTCATATTTGAAGCTTCCAGGATGGGATGGAACTTGCAGGAGTATGTCGATAAAGGATTGCTCAGGATCTTACATTCCAACCCATACGATATATTACCTGATGAACATAATCTACAGATCAAATATGCAATTGAAGAGATTGGGGCGAAAAGACTGTTCATGGACGGTATATACAATCTCGAAATAGCACTGCCTGAAAGTCTCGAGATGAAAGAACATGTCATGTTACTTATTGATTTTTTAAAATTCAAAGGTATCACAGCTCTTTTTACCAATGAAGTTAATGAACTGTCTAATATTGATAAGATGCCTGAATTGGGAGTATCTTCCATTGCCGATGCCATTTTAGTATTACATTTCGTGGAAGATGGTATCAAATTTGAACGAGTGCTTTCTGTCGTAAAACTAAGAGGCAGTGATCACGACAGGACTATCAGAAAATATAATATCAATGATCACGGTATCGAAGTAATTTGAACAAAATATAAAATAAGAAATTAATCTAATCTGGTACGAATTTCGTACCATAATAGATCATTCCTTTCTCGCTTTCTTCACCAAGTTTCCTAAATACTGAGTGCACTCTCATCCCGATCTTCATCTCATCCTGATGGCAAATCACCTGAGCGGTCAGACTGGCCCCTTCATCCAGTTTGATGATAGCCAGATTATAAGGAGTCTGCATTTCAAATCCCTTGGCTGCTGTATGGATCACAGTATAAGTGACCACTTCGCCTTTTCCTTCGAATTTGTGACTCTCAATATTTCCATCCCTGCGACAATTAGGACACATCTGTCTTGGCGGGAAATAATATTCATTGCAGGTCGTGCAATGAGTTCCTATAAGATTATACCTGTGCGGGATCTTTCTCCAAAATCTGGATACTGTCATCTAATATCACCTATCCCTCGAAAAAATATGTACAGCAGCAGTACCGCCCGACCCTCCAACATTATGGGTCATACCAACATTTGCACCGTCCACCTGTCGCCCACCAGCAGTCCCTCGTAATTGTTCTGTTATTTCTACGGCCTGTTTTATTCCCGTAGCACCCACCGGATGTCCGCATGCCTTGAGGCCGCCTGATGTGTTTACTGGAATCATTCCACCGAGTGAGGTATCGCCTGCTGCTGTGGCCCGGCCTCCATCACCCTTTTTAAAGAAACCAAGATCTTCTATGGCACATATTTCGGCGATGGTAAAGCAGTCATGAACCTCGAGCAGGTCAATATCATCAGGTGTCATCCCTGCCATTTTGAAAGCGCGTTGGCCTGCAACCACGCTGGCATCCAGGGTGGTAATATCAACCCGATCATGTAATGAAATGGTTCCGCTGGCCTGGGCAGTGGCTTTTACATATATTGGTGTGTCAGTATATCTTTTGGCAATATCAGCTGAAGCAACCACTACAGCAGCTGCCCCGTCTGTTATAGGTGAACAATCAAATACATGAAGTGGATCTGCTACCATGACAGAGTTAAGGACAGTATCCACAGTTATCTTATTCTGGAACTGGGCCCTCGGGTTCATGGAACCATTGAAATGATTTTTTACCGAAACCTCTGCAAGTTGCTCTGAGGTGGTGCCGTATTTGTGCATGTGAAGCCTTGCTATCATAGCATATAACCCAGGGAACGTGGCACCATTAATGCCTTCCCATTCCCTATCCGCAGCAGCTGCCAGGGCATCAGTAGCTACATCCATGCTGACATCTGTCATCTTTTCCACACCTGCAGCCACCACAATATCGTCATATCCTGAAGCTACTGCCAGGATTGCCTGGCGTAGGGCCAGACCGCCTGAAGCACATGCGGCTTCGACTCTGGTGGCTGGCACGTGAAGTTCACGGGCAAGTCCCACATAATCTGCAATAAGACTGCCTACATGTTCCTGTTCCACAAACCTGCCGCCGCTCATGTTCCCCACATAAATTCCGTCAATTTCTTCACCCTGTATGTGTGAATCTTCTATGGCACCGACACCAGCTTCAACGATCAGATCTCTGAGGGATCGGTCCCATAGTTCTCCGAACCTGGTATAGCTAGCTCCTATTATTGCAACATCCCGCATCTTGATCACACCTTTATTTTGTTTTTATGTTTTGCATACGTTGCATAATCGATATAAATTGGATTAGCAAGCAGCTGTTTAACTGTTGGGGCTTTGTTTCTTATTTCTTCGATCTTATCAGTCACTGTGATACTGAATGCATCGCTGCCAGCGCCTGACCCGAAAGCAGTCATAAATATCCGATCTCCAGCTTTTGCCTCGTCCAGGATAGCAGCCAGTCCTATCATACATGAAGCAGAATAGGTATTACCCAGCATAGTAACAATTAGTCCGGTTGTGATCTGTTCTTTTGTGAAACCCAGCATTTTTGCTACGTTTTGGGGGAACTTACCATTGGGCTGGTGGAACACGGCATAATCATAATCAGATGGTTTTGTACCAATCTTTTCCATTAGCCCATTTGCGGCAGATGTCACGTGTTTGAAATATCCAGGTTCTCCTGTGAACCTGCCTCCGTGTTCAGGATATGGCATTCCCTCACGTCTCCAAAAATCAGGAGTATCAGTAGTAAATGAATAAGTATCTTCTATCACGGCTACCAGATCACTTGTACCGATGAGATAGGCTGCACCGCCTGCTGCTGCAGTATATTCCAGGGCATCTCCCGGAGCACCCTGAGACACGTCTGCTCCTATTGCCAGTCCCAGATCGATCATACCTGATGCTGCCATACCCATGCACGTCTGGATGGCTGCTGTCCCGGCTTTGCATGCAAACTCAAAATCTGCTGCTGTTAGAACAGGTTCTGCACCTACGGCTGCTGCTACTATTGTACTTGTGGGTTTAACAGCATAGGGGTGGCTTTCCGATCCAGTATATATTGCACCAATTCTGGATGGATCGATATTTTGTTTTTTAATTGCATTACGGGCTGCTTCAACTGCAATGGTTACAGTATCTTCATCAAGATCAGGAACTGATTTTTCTTTAACCTGAAGTCCATTAATAAAACTCTGGCCATCAGCTCCCCAGACCGCAGCAATATTTTCAAGTTTAATACGATATCTGGGGATATATGCACCATATGATACAATTCCTACATTCATTATGATTCACCTTTTAAAATTAATAGTCATTAATAAATCTGTTGTGGTCGTCTCTAACGTGATTGAAGAGCTCTAATCATATTATCCATTGGCATAATAGTAGCCAGAAGACAGATATTCTCCACCTCAGCAATCTTTTTTGCCACTGGATCCATGTCTTTTCCTTCAAGGCCATGAATTACAACCACACCAGGTTTCAGATTAGTCACTCTGATGGCAACCAATGGAGATCTACCTGTGGAGACAGAAGTGAATATCATAGCTCGCTCAGTACTCCAACCATAGAGTTTTTGGAATTCATGATACGGTAATTCAAGGATTGCTTTTAGACTGTCGACCACCGTATATCCATAAAGCTGTTTTTCATTATCTGAACTTGGTCTATGTATTATGTCTGCTTTTATCAACTTGGCAAGTTCATCGATAGACATGGGAGATGTATATTCGTGGATATCATAAATGACATTGGAATTAAAACTACCAGAGATCATATTTTCATAGGCACGTATCTTTTTGCTACCTCGCTTTTGATCGATATCCAATAATGCATTTACGATCTTACTTACAATAACAGTCCCGGGAGACTTCCTTCGTCCACTTTCGTAATCACTGATCACAGAAGGGGAGACGTCCAGGCATGCAGAAAGATCGGACTGGGCAATATCGAGATTTAATCTCCACTTCTTCATAACTTCACCTGGCCGTTCCGACAAGGTTATTTCTCCAGCCATTTTTTCAGCAAGGCGGTTTCTTATATCTGACTCTGAATTATCCCCTAGCATTCAATCAGGTTATTTGATTCCAAATAATATAAATGTAACCAAAACTTAACGAACATCATGTCGACATTTGACGATGAAATGCAAATAATTCATACAATCTGTTTAAAATCAAATTTCAATCAGCCCATAAATCCCAAGCATAAACATCGAAACTCATAACTCCCTGGGTAACAGTTAAAAAAACAATGGTCTCGTCAAATATTTATAGGTATGAAGTTTTTGGACAGCCTGCACAGATATATATTATGATTAAATAACATAACAGGATAATATTGCTCATGACTAATGCAGAAATAAAAGCGGAATTATTGGCTATTGGTGCCATAGACATAGACACGGCTCTTCTTGGTCATATCACTACACCCACAGCCGGTCCCGGTGCTGGTAGAACCGCCATATTCTTCAGATGGGACAATCACAGGGTAAGACTGGCAGTGGATGATGGTTCCCCATTAAAAGTGATGGCCGTTAACGGCGACATTGTAATTTATAAAGGTAAAAATGAACTGGTTCGGGGAAAGCTTGAAGAAGAGCTAATACATTGCCCGGGCCAGGCATATATCACCATCAGTGAACAGTGTGTTTTTGACTGCAAATTTTGCCCGGTCCCGAAATTGGATGGCAAGATAAAAAGTCAGGATGAGATCATCCGGATGGTCGATGAAGCAAACCGCAGCGGTGAATTGACAGCCATATCCCTAACCTCAGGTGTGGCAGGATCACCAGAAGAGGAAGTTGACAGGGCAGTTGAGGCTGCTAAGGCTCTTATAAAATACAATGTACCAATTGGCATCTCAGTATATCCTACAGCCGATTCATCCCGCCAATTAAAAGAGGCTGGGGCTGTGGAAGTGAAATATAATGTT
>DATKUV010000277.1:0-3801 GCA_035530415.1 Candidatus Nanoarchaeia archaeon
AAAACCGAGGATGTTCCCTATTGCAGTGCATATGTGGGTACATTGGGTCGTATTGCTCACCGTTTGCGTAAAGGTGACGAAATGCATGCCATGGACGAGGTGGTTAATGTTGTGGGAAAGATTATGGACCAGGAACGAGAGAGTATTGGTAAGGACCCGCTGACCGTGATGCCACCAAGGGTCAAAAAGGAGGTAGAGGATCAGGTACCTGAGATCAAAGATGTACTCTCTCCGCTGCCAATTACATTGAAATTACGTGGCATGAAGATCAAGCTGGATTATGATGAATTCCATGAAAAAGTGGGTGAGGTTTCTTTTGTGGAAGGGGTCAAGCTGAAAGATGTTGCTGTTATCAAACCCAGCAGGATGAAGAATTATATCCTGGTGGATATTAAAACCAAAAGCGAAACCGGTTTTGTGATCTGAGGTTTTAGACAGATTCCATATCCTTCACCATGCTCTTTAATCCAATTTACATAAAAGGACTGCATATACAGAACAGGTTCGTGCGCTCTGCTACCCATGAATGGCTTGCAGAGGAGGACGGCACACCCACCTCTGCAATTGGCCGCATGTACGAAAACCTTGCACAAAATGAAGTGGGTATGATCATTACAGGTTATTCTTATGTAAATCCAGCTGGAAAAAGTAGCAGTCACCAGCAGGGAATTTATGACGACAGATTCATCGAACCATACCGCCATATCACTGAGCAGGTACACAAATACGACAGCAAGATCGCGCTCCAGATTGTGCACGGCGGCAGGCAGGCCTTAGTCACATCCGAATATCCTGTCACTATAGCTCCTTCACAAGTCAGGGATTCTTCTTCTGGAAAAGTCCCGGCCGCCATGACCGAAGAACAAATTCACCAGACAATTGAGTATTTTGCTCAGGCTGTATACCGGGCCCGATCTGCAGGATTCGATGCAGTGCAGCTGCATCTGGCTCATGGTTTTTTACTTAGCAGTTTTATTTCACCCTATACCAACCGCAGGAAAGATCGGTGGGGCGGGTCAGTGGAGTACAGGATGCGCATAGTGGTAGAGATTATCAAGCGGGCTCGGGCACTGGTGGATGAGGACTTCCCGATCATGGTGAAGATGAATGCCACTGATGGTTTTGAAGGGTACGGGCTGGATGCGCCTGAATGTGTAGAGATCGCCGTGGTTTTGGAGAAGGCTGGTATATGCGCGATAGAGGTCAGCGGGGGCATTGGTGAGGCCGGGGAAGTGATGTCCAGGCGAGCTATTAAATCGGGTGTTAATGAAGGATATTTTAAGGATTATGCCAGGATGATCAAGGAAGCTGTGAATATTCCTGTGATTTTGGTGGGGGGATTGAGGTCGCAGGCTTTCATTGAAGAGATACTGTATCAAGGATATGCTGACATGGTATCGCTTTGCAGGCCGCTAATCAGGGAGCCAGACCTGGTGGTGAAGTTTAAGGAAGGGGCTGGGGAGGCAGAGTGTACTTCGTGTAATCTTTGTTTTGATGAGAAGGGTGTCAGGTGTAATTTTCAATAAATGAGAAAAAGGATATAAATGGTTATGATCAAAATAAATGATCATTGAATCAGCGCATATGGAAAAGGGTCATACATGAAACGCATTAACTGGCAGGTCAAGTTCGGTATTTTATTAATTCTTTTATCAGCGATATGGTATCTGTTCCATTATTTCATATTCGGTGACTGGCACCACATTTTCATATATTTGATAGGGGATATTGCCTTTGTTCCCATCGAGGTGCTGCTGGTCACCTTAATAATACACCAGTTGTTAAGTACACGGGAGAAACGCAATAGATTGGAAAAACTAAATATGGTCATTGGTGCCTTTTTCAGTGAAGTGGGAACAAAGCTTTTGACCTATTTATCTGATTTTGATCCTAAACTGGATGATATCAGGAAGCATCTTATTGTGACCAATGATTGGTCTGAAAAAGAGTTTAACAGTGTCAGCAAAGTCATGAAAAATTATGATTATGACATTGAGATCCAGAAGATCGATCTCGAAGAACTCCGCAGTTTCCTGATAAGTAAAAGAAGTTTTCTGGTAAGAATGCTTGAAAATCCAGTATTATTAGAACACGAATCCTTTACCGAGCTGTTAAGGGCAACATTCCACCTGACAGAAGAGCTGGCAGCCAGGAAAAACGTCAGGGAGTTACCTGAAGCAGATATCAAACACTTATCAGGAGATATTAGAAGAGCATATATCCTGTTTGTAGCTAGCTGGTTGGATTATATGAGTCATCTTAAGGATAATTATCCATATCTTTTCTCCCTTGCCATGAGAACCAATCCCTTTGACGAGGAAGCATCACCTATAGTAGGTCGTGTCCCCGATTAATTGAATACTGAATAATTTGATTACTCAGGTGTCTGAACCAGGCAAGCTGTCATTTCGAAAAGAGTAGTCTCACCGTCCAAAGAACCTCTGGCAATCAGCACATCCTTGCTTTTTATCATGGTCCTTGAACTCGGCCTGTAGATCCAGCGGCTGCCTCTTTTTATGGCCATTACATGCATACCGGTCTCAGTCTCCAGTTTTAACTCACCCAGGGTTTTGTCCACAATTGGTGAACAATCAGATACATTGATCTTAGTGATCACTTCATCAGATTCACGGACCGCAAGCATGAAAATAGGATGCAATTCAATATCGCGGAGTACAATATCTGCGATCTCGTACGCAGCATCAGAAATCGTCTCTGAAGCATTTGCCAGGTGCAATAGACCCCTTAAACTGTCAACATCTTCCACATGTCTGGCACATTCAAGCACCCAATGCTGCAGTTCATATTTCATCTGGTCCATCTCTTCTTCCAGAATGCGAACCTCATCTGCAATATCCTTGTTATAGAACAGCACAGCAGAATACGCCAGACCCACAGACAGTTCTGATTTATTCTTCATCTCAATAACAATGTCCACGGCCCTTTCCATGTCATCCAGGGTCCGGGCAGGTTTGTAACTGCGTTTTACAAAAGGTTTGCCAGTTATCAATTCCGTAAACAACGGCACTCCTTCATCATGTCCCCTGGCAAACAGAATATCGCCAGCCAGAATGGATGTATCGTTATCAGGGTCATATAACCACGAGGATCCCTGCCGTATGGCTATTACACTCATACCGGTTTCAGTCTCAAGTTTCAGTTCTCCCAGAGATTTTCCAATAATAGGGCTGTCAGAATTTATGGTGATCCTGGTAACGGTCTCCTCAGCTTCCCTTATATCGGCTTTCAGTTCCATAGGGATCCCCATCTTCAGACGGACAATATTTGCAATATCTCCTGCGGCATTGGAAATAATTTCAGCTGCTGATGCGGCTTTTAACACACCTGATAGTTGATGTGCCTCATCGATGCGGCGAGCTGCCTGCATAGCTGTGATCTTCATGTGGTATTCAAGGGTATCCATCTTTTCTTCAAGACGGATCACTTCATCTGCAATATCCTCATCGTCATAGATCACAGCAGAATAGGCCAGATCAAGCATCAATTCAGAGGTATCTTTCATCCCCACCAGGAGTTCTTTCATATTAAGAGAACAGTGCACAATCTTTTTGGGCATATTAGATCTACCTATAAATAGCAGTTTATTTAAATTAACGGTACATAAACCCACCGATGAGGGAATGCCAGTGCCAGATTTTGAAGAAGAGACCATTGAAGACATCACATTCTCATTATCCCTGAAATATAACATAAATTATTTTACATTGAAAGAAGGTTTTTCAGGCCTATTACTTATGAGTCTCATGAGTCTGGTCGCCGGCATGGTACTGGGAAAAATGA
>DATKUV010000278.1:0-10112 GCA_035530415.1 Candidatus Nanoarchaeia archaeon
TTATTTTAACAATATCAGAGCTAAGAACCTGGATATCAAATTGCTGACTCTAGATTTCTTCAGAAACAATGGTATTGAGCTTTACGTATTTTAGGCCTTTATTTTTTATAAGATTCTCAAAAATTTCCTTTATTTTCTTACCTTCGCCTTCAAGGATTATTACTTCCATGCAGTTCTCATTTTCCAGATGAACATGGACCGTAGACCGGATAATATCAAGATATTTGTGTTGGATATTACCGAGGACATCTTCAACACCCTTTTGTTTATGATTATATGCAAGGGTTATGGTGGCCACTCTTTCTCCTTCAATGCTGCTCATCCAGTCGTAATACCTGATATAACCCCTAATCGCATCCCTGATTCCCTCCGATCTGGAAGAATAGCCCCTGTTTTTTATTATCACATCAAATTTTTCAAGCAGGCTTTCGGGAAGGGATATGCCAATTCGGGATAATTCTTGTTCCATCTTAAAATAATCTCCATTAAATCGCTGGTTATTCAACTATTTATTAATAAATGAAAGTTTTGATTAGTGGTTCCTTTGAATTAATCGGTCAGGATTTCAATGGGAGAAGAGAATAATGTATTATTGCTGAAATCCATTCCGGTGATCGTACCTTTGATTATGGCATTATTATTATTATTATTAATAGGCGATCGTATGATTACGGTATCTCCGACACTAAAATCTTTTACATTTCCAACAATTTGTATCGAACCAGAATACTTTGAATGGCTCCTGGGATTTAATTTGATTTCGTAGATGGAAACATCCTTCATTTTTTTATTATTTAAATGGAGGTCCATATCATTAGCATCACTTATTGACAATGTTCTAAAAGCATCGGATGTGGGTACATAACCCCCTTTTGGTCCTGTTATTCCTTTTACCATTCCTAACATTTTCAGGATCTGCATATGATTTCTGATGGTCCCTACATTATAATCTGTGATATGTGCAATTTCTGATGCTCGTAAAGGTCTGTCGCTCTTATTGTAGAGAGAGATCACGTTGGCTAATATTTTTTCATGTATGAGAGATAGATTCATCGGATCACCATATTTTTTATTAAATTTCTATTGGCCAAAATGTCTTGCAAGTATTTGTTCAATAATAAACATCTGGCCCAATATTTCCCATTTGCTATCATAATTTTCATTTAAAAATTCACCAATATTAACACCTATATTGACATTTATATTACTTTATAATACATTGTTTTATATTTGTATTACAGATCGACTTAATCTTTTAAAGTATAAAATATTTGTTGTTAGCAATTAATGTTTTTTAACAAAAAATACTTATATAATAACAATATTGTAGAATTAAAGTAATATAATTTAGTTAATTTGTGTTATTATATAATACGGAGGTTAAGATTATGCATATTGGAGATGGTTTGATACCGTTGCCTCAGACAGTTATCTACTGGTTGATTGCTCTGGCATTTATAATAAAGTCCCTTAATTGGGCAGGTAAAGAAATGGATGAAATGAAGGTACCCATGCTTGCAGCTCTTGCAGCAGGGATATTTGCTATTCAGGCAATGAATATCCCAATACCCTGGGGTACGAGTGGACATATGGTGGGTGCAGCACTTGCAGCGATTATTTTGGGAAGCCCTTACGCCGCTGTTCTGCTACTCACCTTAGTATTAGTAGTGCAGGGTTTTTTGTTCGGAGATGGGGGCATTACGGCAATGGGGGCTAATATTGTTAACATGGGAGTTATTGGTGGTTTTGTAGGATTCTATTCGTATAATGCCCTTAAAAATAGTATTGGAATGATGAGTGCTTCGTTCGCAGCCGCATGGTTGTCAATCTTTATCGCGGCACTGGTCTGTGCAGTAGAAATGTATTTTGCTGGCAATTTTCCATTAGTAGCAGGATTGATGTTCATGGGGCTTTACCATGCAGTTATCGGGGTAGTTGGTGAAGGACTGATAACTGCCATTGTTGTCAGGGCTATATTGCAGACCAGACCGGATATAATATCAGAAAGATCATTGGTAGGAGTAGCAGCATGAACAATAATAATATAATAATTGCGGGAGCAGTGATCGCAATTATCATATCAATACTGGCTCCTTTTTTAGCATCCAGCAATCCGGATGGCCTTGATAAGAACCTGATCGAACTGGTAGGAGGCGGAAACCCGGAACAAGCAGAGGAAATAATCGGGGAAAGGGTACCAATTGAATATGAAGCACCTATGGCTGACTATTCTATCGAGGGGATGGGAAAACTCGGTGAGGTTGGAGCAATAGTTATTGGCACTTTGTTAGTGTTGATTATAAGTTTAGGTATTGGAAAAATAGTCGAGAAGAAACAGGGGACGTAATATCCCCACATTTTTTTTTATTTTTATCGATAATTAGAATTTTTTAATTTAGCTGTAAATCCCCGTATTAGATATCTTTATATATTTTCACCCATATGAGTTTTAATTACTATTATGAAATGCAGGGGTAGACCAAAGTGTCCAAGACGTATTCAAAATATGCCAAATGTGACTTACTTTAAACCAGGGGGTATCCCCCCATCTGAACTTGACTCGGTCTTACTGGCTGTGGAAGAACTGGAAGCCTTGAAGCTTGTGGATCTTGAAGGGTTACAGCAGGAGGAAGCAGCTCAACAGATGGGTGTCTCCAGGCGTGCTTTCTGGGTTGACCTTCAAAGCGCAAGGAGAAAAGTGGCACTGGCACTGACAATGGGAAAAGCAATTCATATCAGGGGAGGGAATTATGTCAACCAAACAAAGGAAGTTTGAATGCAGCGACTGCAATAATGAATGGGGAGAACCATTCGGAACAAAAAACCAGAGTGATTGAATATGAGAGTATGTATACCAAGTTTTAAACCAGGTGGGCTGGATGCCCCGATCTCCGAACATTTCGGGCATTGTGAAATATTTACTGTAGCTGATATAGATGATACAAAGATTATAGGAGCATGGCCTCTTTCAAATGAACAAGAGGGAGAACATAACTGTGAAATCCCGATCCAGAGGATCATTAAGGAAAATGTTGAATGTATGATTGTAGGTGGCATTGGACGTGGACCACTTATGGGATTTCAACAGCTTGGGATTAAAGTTTATAGCGGTGCATCGGGAACGGTTGCAGATACTTTAACCCTGTTCATAGAAGGATCATTAAAAGCTGCAGGAAATGAGAATCTATGTCAGGGCGGCTGTCACTGAATACATAGAAATCTTGAGTTTATTTTTCCCCAAATATCTTCTCAAGTTCAGCTATTTTTTCAGGAGATAATTCTTCCATTGCCTTTTGCGACTCTATGGTGAATTTCTTAATAAACATGGCATGAAGCATGGGCAACAGCTTTAGAGTTTCCTGCTTACTGGTAAATTCTGTCTTGGCAGTCTCATGTATGGAGACAAGCTTTTCTGTTGTCATCTCATTATTACTCAGCCCGGGACAGTCCTTATCTACTATAATGAAATTTTTTCCATTATAGCCTAGTGGGTGAGAACGACATGAAATTGGTTTATTATCCACAAGGGTGCATTCCAGTTTTTCTGTATTATACAATGCACATATAGATTTTTCATCCAGGGTCTGTTTATCCAATTTGATAAAAATGGATACATATTCCCCTTCAATTGACAGATGAGGCAGGACCTTATACAATAACCCATGCTCCATCCAATCATTCATATCTTCCAAATAGATGGAAACATCTCTTTCGCAGCACTTTCCACAATCAGTACAATTAAATACAAACTTTGGGATGTCGTTCATAGTCTTACTTATAGTCGTAATCTATTTAAAATTCGTGCTTCGATCTCAATTGAAAAATTATTATATAGCTTTAGTACAAATACTAATATGCAAGTGGGCTTATGGAGATTTATAATAAAATATTAGCTGCTGTTGATGGGGGATTTACTGCTGAATCGGCTGCTAAGTATGCTATTTTGATAGCTGAGCACTGTGATGCTAAACTATATCTTATATTTGTAATCACAAAAAACCTGGATGAAAAATATGTCACTCTTGGCAGATTATCGGTTGAGAGACTTGTGAATTATGCAAGATCCCGGGGTATTGAAGCTGATGGACAGATAATCCAAGGTCCGGTAGTGGAGACCATAAAATCAATAGTTGAAAATCATAACATAGACCTTGTGATATCATCAACCCGTCATAAGGACAGTAAAAGTCGGTACTTTGTCAGGTCAATATCTCAGAAGCTAATGAGATCATTATCCTGTTCAATGATAGTTATCAAAGTCACCCATCCAGGCAAGACTTTGCACATACAAAAAATCCTTGTTCCTGTTATGATAGGTTCATATCATGCCGAAGAACGTGCTTATCTTATATCGAAATTAGATTCAAAAGCAAGGATAAGAGTGTTACGGGTTGAAAAAACATCCCGTACCAGTGCCCTGCTTACAACCCACGACGAAAAGCTCAAACTTCGCAGTATGGGTCGTGAGTTGCTGCAACCCCTGGCTAAAGAGCTTTCAAATTACGATATTCCAGCTGATATGTATGTAGATATGGCTCCAAATTACGCTGAAGCTGTATTGAAAAATGCTGCAGCAGGTCACTTTGATCTGATAATAATAGGAGCTACAAATAAGGATATTATAAGGCAAATCGTGCAGGGGAACCCAGTTGAGGAAATTCTTAGAAAAACCTCGTGCGATGTAATAATCTGGCATCCGGGTTCGATGTACAAAATATAATATGGGGTTAAATGAATGCGTATTCAAACGCTTGATGTCGGTAATGTTTATGAAAAACTGAATACGTCTTCTGATGGACTTGATAAGCAGACGGCTGAGGCCAGACTCCGGGAGTTCGGTGAAAATATGATAGTCCACCATAAAAAAAAACCGGTATTATATAAATTATTGAACCAATTCATTCATTTTTTTGCAATACTCCTGTGGATCGCAGCTGCACTATCCTTTATCGGGAATTATTACCAGCCCAAAGAAGGATTTGACCTGTTGGGATTTGCTATAATCAGCGTGATATTCATCAATGCCCTTTTTACATTCGTTCAGGAATATAGGGCAGAAAAGGCGGCCCAGGCCCTCCAGAATCTACTGCCTCATTTTGTAAACGTGACCCGCTCAGGCACTGATCTGCAGATCGATAGCAAATTACTGGTTCCAGGTGATGTTATCAAATTAGGAGAGGGGGACCGTATCTCTGCTGATGCTCGTATTGTGGAGCAGTTCGAGCTGAGGGTCAATAATTCAGCGCTGACCGGGGAGTCAGAACCAATTAAACGCTCATCAGAGCCGACAGACCAGGAATTAACAGAAAGCCCGAATATCGTTTTCGCAGGTACGTTCATTACTTCCGGGACCGGTACTGCTGTGGTTTTTGCTACCGGGATGGGGACTGAGTTCGGCAAGATCGCACATCTGACCCAGACCGTAGAATCTGAACCCAGTCCCATCCAAAAAGAGACCTACAGAGTAACCAGAGTAGTCGCGATACTTGCCACCACAATGGGATTACTCTTTTTTATTGCCGGGATGATTATAGGCAATCCTTTCTGGACCAATTTTCTATTTGCCATAGGCATTATTGTAGCCAATGTCCCGGAAGGTTTGCTGCCTACGGTCACACTCTCACTTGCAATGGGTTCACAGCGGATGGCAAAACGAAATGCCCTTATAAAGAACCTGAATGCAGTAGAGACCCTGGGAAGCACCACTGTGATATGTACTGATAAGACCGGTACGCTTACCCAGAATCAGATGACTGTTAGGAAGATTTATTCCAACAATCAGGTACTGGAAATTAGCGGTACAGGATATAACCCGGCGGGAGAGATCAAAGATACCAGCGGCAATATACTTGATGAACAGGCAATTGAGAAACTTAAACCTCTGTTTATCGATGCAGTGCTGTGCAACAATTCCAAACTTATGAACACCGAAAATGTCTGGAGCATCAAAGGAGACCCCACAGAAGGAGCTCTCATAGTGGCAGCTGCTAAAGTTATGGATGTCGAAAAGATACGGGATCAGAACCAAAAGTTGTATGAAATTCCATTTGACTCTGATCGCAAGCGTATGAGTACTATTAATGATACCAATGTGGAAAAGACAGCTTATGTAAAAGGTGCACTGGAAACAATGCTGCCTGTCTGTTCACAGATATTAGTAAACGGTACTGTTATTGAATTAACTGTTGAACAGAAAAGTGAGATCGAAAAGGTCAATAATTCATTTGCACACTCCGCTTTGAGAGTGCTTGCTTTTGCATACCGGCCGGCACCTGAAGAATTCACTGCAAAGGCCGTGGAAGCAGATCTTATTTTCCTGGGGCTTATGGGTATGATCGATCCACCCCGAGAAGAAGTCCAGGAATCGATCTCAAAATGTAAAAGGGCAGGTATTCGCATCATTATGATAACAGGAGATAACAGTACCACTGCGGTGGCAGTTGCCCGCGAGATCGGTCTTATAGAATCAGATTCCCCAATTGTGCTTGTGGCCGATGATGTGGCAACCTTATCCAGGGATGAGCTTATTAAAAAACTTGAAAACCCGGAACTGGTATTTGCCAGGATGACCCCTCAGTATAAACTGGATATCGTGGATGCGTTATCAGAAATGGGCGAGATCGTGGCAATGACAGGGGACGGGGTGAACGATGCACCGGCCTTGAAACGCGCTGACATAGGTATAGCAATGGGGCTTACCGGCACTGATGTTGCAAAGGAATCTGCTGATATGATATTGATGGATGACAATTTCGCAAGCATCGTAAATGCAGTAGAGGAAGGACGAGCGGTCTTTGATAACATAAAAAAGTTTGTCACATACATTTTCGCCAGCAACATACCCGAGATAGTACCTTATATTGCTTTTATTATGTTAGGCATCCCACTGCCCCTTACCATTATCCAGATACTGGGGATCGATCTGGGCACCGACATGCTACCAGCACTGGCTCTAGGTACTGAAAAACCTGGGCCTAATGTGATGGACCGCCCGCCACGGCCCAGGGATGCAAGACTACTGGATCTTGCACTTATCAAAAGGGCTTATTTC
Source organism: Candidatus Nanoarchaeia archaeon (assembly GCA_035530415.1). Taxonomy (GTDB): domain Archaea; phylum Halobacteriota; class Methanosarcinia; order Methanosarcinales; family Methanocomedenaceae; genus Kmv04. The sequence goes on from DATKUV010000278.1 coordinate 7,052, forward strand.
TTTTTAGGTCCTTTTGAAGCCCTGGCAGCCATGTCCGGGTTCTTCTTTATTCTCTTCGGTGGCGGATGGATTTGGGGTACGGTACTTGCAGCATCTGATATATTATATCGAAAAGCGACCACCATGGCCATGACTGCTATTGTGGTCACCCAGGTGGCCAATGGTTTGGTATGCCGCACATCTCGTGAAGCAGTATCCAGAATAGGTTTCTTCTCGAACCGGCTGCTTCTTGTCGGTATTGCATTTGAGCTTATTCTCCAGGCTATGTTAGTTTATACTCCAATTGGAAATAAAATACTGAACCTGGCACCCATCTCATTGTCAGACTGGCTGTTCCTGGTGCCCTTTGCACTCCTGTTATTTGCAGCCGAAGAGGGGCGTAAGATGATAGTAAGGCGGAGAATTAATCGATCTACCAGGTCCGGGAACTCCTTGTGATCTCCCCGGCAATATCTGTGGTCATTATCTTCCTGACCTCATCCGGATCACTGGTCTGCCCCAGCGCCCACATCAATTTTACCAGTGCAACTTCTGGCAGCATATCTTCCCCTTCAATGGCTCCCGCTTTCAAGATATCACGGCCCGTATCATACACCCTGTTACACACCCTGCCATGTATACATTGGCTGGTCATTACCACAGGGATCCCGGCCTCGGTGGCCCTTTGAATATAGGGGATCCATTCAGTTGAAACATGGCCCAAACCTGTTCCTTCCAGCACAATACCCTTATAATTGGCACTGGCGAACAGCAGGGTCTCAGGGCTGGCACCTGTTGTGAATTTGATAAGTGCACATTTCGGCTCAATTGCCGTATTGATAGCCAGTTCCTGTTCTCCTTTCCTGGTATAATCCAAAAATGTAGTAATTTCTCTGGATTGATAATCCACTTTGCCCAGTATCCTGGCATCAATGGTCTGGAAAGCGTCCCTGCGACTGGTATGCATCTTCCTGACCCTTGCCCCCCTGTGGATGCTGCAAAAATCATCAGATGTGGTACCGTGCATGACAACTGTTACTTCAGCAATATCACTGGTTGCGACCTTAGCTGCACAGATGGCATTCATAGCATTATCGCTGCTGGGCCTGTCTGCACTGCGCTGGCTGCCCACGAACACGATAGGTACAGGGGTCTGGACCATGAATGCAATGGCTGCGGCCGTGTACATCATAGTATCTGTGCCGTGGGTGATTATCACCCCGTCTGCACCGGCCTTGATCTCGTTATATACTTCCTCAGCCAGATGTATCCAGTAATCAGGCTGCATATTCTCTGATAATATGCTGTAACAAACCCTGGCGTTATAATTGGCGATCTCAGACAGTTCCGGGATGGCAAGCATGATATCCTCGGCAGTGAACTGGCTGGTCACGGCCCCGGTCCTGTAATCCACCTTACTTGCTATGGTCCCGCCTGTAGACAGGATTGAGACATTTGGAAGATCAGGATTGTATTGAGGCAGTTCCACAAGTGCAGCCTGGGATTCTTCCTTCTTCCCTACCAATTCAATTTTAATATTATCGGGATCGAATCCCGCATTATATCCGCTTATAAGTTTTATCACAGTAGTACCTGTGGTAGAAGGCATTAGAACCCCGTGGTACGTGTTATTATCCCGTTTGACTAAAACGGCATCTCCTACTTCTATCGTCATTTTTTACCTCTTGCAATATACACTGCTTTTACATCATCAAGCATTTTTACCGAATCCTGGACTGAATTAAGTTTTTCCAGAACAGCGTCAATGTCATTCATCAACTGGTAATTACGGTTTTCGATCATTCGTTTTACTTCCCTGGGTGACGGACCGCCCTCCACGCTTCGGCGCATCACATTTTCCATTACATCCAATGCTCCTTCGAACAGCTCCTGGCTGAGTCCTTCTTCAGATAGTTTAATACCTGTTATTTCATACGCTATCCTGTCTGCTTCATTCAAGGTTAATTCATTGCCTTTTGCAAGGATTGCAACGATCTGGTGTGCGGTCCTGAAAGGAAGCTTTGTAGTCCGTACAATTGTGTCGGCAAGTTCTGTGGCTGTTGAAAAACCAGTACCTGCCAGAGACAGCATTTTTTCCTCATTGATCTGCATGGTGGAAATTATCCCTTTTGCAATATTAACAGAACCTATGGTAGCTGAGGTTGCACGCCAGAGATGGGGAGTTGCTTCCTGCAGGTCCCTGTTATAGCTCATGGGCAGAGCCTTTGTGATACTTAATACTGACATCAGGCACCCAAATACCGTACCGGTCTTGGCTCTCATGAGTTCAGCAGTATCAGGGTTCTTTTTCTGGGGCATGATCGATGAAGTGGAACAGAACCTGTCGTCCAGTTCTATCAGACCGAACTCTTCGCTGCTCCAGAGGATGAGTTCCTCGGCCAGACGACTCAAATTGGTCATGAGATTTGAAAATGCAGACGTTGTTTCGACAATGAAATCCCTGGTACTTACTGCATCCATTGAGTTTTCAACCAGGCCGTCAAATCCTAACAGTTCGCGGGTGCGGTCCCGGTTGATATCAAATCCTGTGGATGCAAAAGCTGCTGCACCCAAGGGAGACTGGTTTGTCCGATGATATGCTCCCAATAACCTCTGGGTATCCCTTACCAGAGCATCATGATGTGCAATCAGGTGATGGGCCAGTGTAGTGGGCTGGGCATGCTGCAAATGCGTGAATCCCGGGATCAGTGTTTCCTTGTGTACCTGGGCAAGTTCAAGCATGGCCTTCCTGAGTTCGATGACATTGTGCATCAAAGTAAGTAATTTGTCCCTTAACACCAGCCTGATACAAGTGGCAACCTCATCGTTGCGGGAGCGGGCCGAATGCATCCGTCCGCCTGTGTCCTCGCCTACTTTCCCGATAAGGTTTGCTTCTATTGACATGTGGATATCTTCGTATGACAGGTCAAGTTTGTCATACCCTTCCTGTTCGATCTTATCAAGTGTGGAGAGTATGAGTGTGCATTCGTCCCTGGTAATTATTCCAGTTTCAGCCAGCATTATGACATGAGCATTATCAACAGCCAGGTCTGCTTCGAATAACCACCTGTCTGCATCTTTG
>DATKUV010000279.1:0-3483 GCA_035530415.1 Candidatus Nanoarchaeia archaeon
CGCTTTGAAGCCCACCCATACCCCGAATAGGGTTATAATTTCATGATTGCCTTTGAAGCATTTGAGTTTTAACAAATGTTACAGTTAATACTAAATAATATCACTGAATTCATTTTAATGGTGGTTTTATGACTTATTGTCCGAAATGCGGCAAGCAAAATGAAGAGGATGCTACATTCTGTAACAGCTGTGGTGCTTCTTTAAGTGGAACACAAAAGGATCCAGACGAAAAGTGGGCACAGGAATGTGCCGGAGGTCCACGTTATGCCCCATATATTTGGGGATTGATACTCATTCTTGTTGGCCTGGCCATACTATTTGAGGGTGCATTAAAGAACATGAGTGGGATGCCGGCATGGGTCTACCAGGTTGATATCGGGTGGGTTTTTGCTCTGATCATTGGCCTTGTCATTATAATTGCAGGTATCAGAACCATATTCAAAAAAGAATAAGCTCAATAGACTTTGCAGGATTCATTGCAATTTTGGCACACCCGGGAATGACGCCAAGCTGATAGTTGAACCCTTGTATCCAGCCAAAGATATGATATCAGGACTGCTAATAAACCATAGATCATATTACCTGTCAAATGGAGTATGCCAAGAATTATCAAAAAGAAACTGATTACAAGAAATATATTGCAAATCAGGTGAATATATGCTATTCTTGCGGGAATTATGATTTCTACGAAATTAAGAACAATTAAAAGCATTCCAAAAATGACCAAAACATATAGATGGATATGTTGTATCTCTATGGGAAATGCAATATAACCGCTCATTAGCAGAATTGATATGACTGAACCCAATGCCAGACCATAGCAGCCCGGGCATAGAATAAAATTTTTTATTTTGATAACATGATTGTTGAATTCTTCACAATCCGGATGGTGCCCTATCATTTTTATTTGAGATTGTTGACCATCATCTCCTTTAGGGTAATTCCGGTCTGGTTTAACAGCAGCATAGATGCCGAATATACAGCTTATTATAAATAAACCTCCCACCACTAGTTTGTCGGACATGTTGACAACGTTCTGATCCGAATAGCTAAAAACCGATACCAATATCAATAATGCTGCTCCTATTATTGAAAAGATAAGGTAATATATCAAAAGCTTTTTCTGGTTCAAATCAAACCCTTCAAACTCTTTAGCACGCCTTTTCCTGCCATGTGGCGGTTCACCCTTCTTTTTATCTTATTTTTTGAAAAGATGCCAGCAATGTTCCGCGGTATTGATCCATAATAATCCTTATAGCAGTGGAAAAGTTCTTCCTGTACTTGACGCCGTGACAGGGTTTCAGTAGGCATTACAGCATGGGCCATGTCATAGTGTGCGTAATTTGTATCCTCGATCCATCCAAACCGCTGCGCGTTTTCATAAATTTCCGTACCTGGGAATGGTGTAAGAATGGTATATAATGCAAGATCCGACCCCAGATCAAATGAGAACTGCCGAAGGCTCTCAATAGATGTAGCAGTATCTCCTCTGGAACCCATGATAAACATGGCATGGGAGAAAATATCATTCTCATTGAGGATGTTAACCGCCTTGTAAGCATCATTAACCTGTAGATTCTTTTTGAGATCTTTCAGGACCGCAGGTGAATTGTTTTCAACTCCCATAAGGATCCAGTTATTGCCCACATCTCGCAACTTTGCAACCATGTCAGGGTTCTGGGTGATCTCATCTGTCCGTGCCTGGAAGAACCATGAAATATCATCAGTGAATGGTCGCTGCCGCAATTCCTGCCACAATTCTTTTGCCTTGTTGTCATATTTGAAATTGTCATCGGTAAGCCATAGGAATTCACCATCAAACCTTTCATTGAAATATTCCATCTCATCAGCTATCCGCCTGGCTGATTTTGTTCTCCATGCACCATTCCAGTGTTTCCATTGGGTGCAGAATGAGCATTTATGGGAACAACCGCGTGAACCTTCCAGGATCATATACCTGGTGTTTTTCCCTGCCATCATACTGAAATGATATTTTTCAATATTCTTTTCAACAAGATGATATGCAGGATATGGGAGTGTGTCAAGGTTTTGAATTAACGGCCTTTGAGGATTATGAATGATCTCTTTGTTATGCTTGAATGATATACCTTTTATTTCTCCGATGTTTTTACCGGTGTCTAATGTCCTGATCAGATCAACAAATGTAACCTCTCCCTCGCCCCTTATGATATAATCGATCTCAGGGAAATCATTAAGGGATTCTTCAGCAGCAGCCGAAAAGTGTTGGCCGCCAACAACGGTAAATATATCATTGTTCACTTGTTTCGCTATTTCAGCCACTCTTGCGCACAGATATGCATTACAGGTAAATCCTGATGTGGCAACAATTGAAGGAGAAAAGTATTCGATATATTTTTCAATGTCTTTGAAGTCCTTTTTTTCTGCCTGACAGTCAAGGATCTCAATTTCCACATCCGGAAGTTGTTCTTCAATATATGCTGCCAAAATAAGCAATCCGGCAGGTGGTGGAAGATATTCTCCCATTAAAAACCAGTAGTCTTTTGGAGGCTCAACAAACAATATTTTTGAGATCATTCTATTTACCGTCTGCAAATAAAGTTCTTCAATTAATGTAATATTTTTTTAAGATATTTTTGGCTTACTTTTCTTTTAATCCTGTGATCGCCAATGCCACTCCTAAAATGCCTAATAGTGCTTCGCCAACAACTCTTCCAGTTTCCATTACTACACTTCTCTTTTCTGATCCGATCTAATCTCGATTGATACGTTAAACATCAAGTTTGTAAAGGTCCACATTTCCATTGACAGTTGATATGAATAACCTGTTACCTCTGCAAAGATCACTCCGTTCGATGTTTTCAAATCCCCAATACCTGTTGTCCCTCTAACATCTATATTGCCGTTGCTGGTTTGGGCTATTACATATCCATCAACGTTGCTTAAAATGACTTCACCATTGGTGCTTAAGGCCTCAACATCACCTTTCGTATTGATCTGAACATTTCCGTTCACAGTCTTTACATACTTAACGGAAACATTATTTGGGACCTTGATATAGTTTATGATGAATTATGAAGTGACAAAAATTACTCACTTCGGACAAGGTCAGTGAACCGAATCTTGTAGAGAAGGTTAATATTATTATTATTATTTCTCTCTAACATCGTGTAGGTATAGCTTAGGAAATTCAATACTACCAGCGCAGGAAGAGGAGGGACAAGTGCAGATGACCAGGGAGCATATCAAGACGGGCACCCGGGCAGAGTGCAGGCGAAGGAGCGGCAGGAGAGGTGAAGAAGGGGTGCACTCCAGGGCTGGTTTAATAAAATAACATTATACACACGTAATTCACCCATAAATAGATAATATCAAGTAGTTGGAAGAGAAGATTCACTCTATACAGGGGTGTATGAATGCAAGAACGAAGAGCCTTGCTAATAAGTATCATTGTAATTTTCTGTCTGTTCACTATCATGCATGGGGGTGCCCAGACCCTGCTCC
>DATKUV010000280.1:0-10109 GCA_035530415.1 Candidatus Nanoarchaeia archaeon
GGTCTGGACATTGACAGCAGTTCCCCAGTCATCCGGGATCTTATTGATCTTCCTATAGGTAATGGCGCGCTTGGTATTCCATGAATCAAAAACAGCATTTATAGCCATCCACAACTGGGTAATGGGATCCTGAGGGAAATCCTCGCCCGATTTTTCCTTAACCAAGGCTTTGTACTTTACCACCACGTCAACAAGAGCATCTGTGTCAAGTTCGGTGTCATTGTTAACACCCAGTTCTTCTTTCTTAGCAGACAGAATAGCCTCGAACTCTTTATGTTCTACCCCTAGCACAACATCCCCGAACATATTAATGAAACGCCTGTAGCAGTCATAAGCGAACCTCTTGTCAGCTTGTTTTGCAAGCCCCACTACGGTTTCATCATTAAGTCCCAGGTTCAGGACAGTATCCATCATGCCGGGCATGGATATTCGAGCGCCCGAGCGGACCGATAATAGATGAGGATGTTCAATGTTACCGAATTTAAAGCCTGTTTCGTCCTCAAGTCTTGCGATCATTTGCCTGACCTGTTCTTCCACCCCGTCCGGATAATTCTTCTCATTTTTGTAATATTCGGTACAAACTTCTGTTGTTATTGTAAAACCTGGGGGTACATGTATTCCCAGGCTTGCCATCTCGGCCAGATGAGCACCTTTTCCCCCCAGAAGATTTCTCATCGTGGCATTGCCATCCGTATTTTCACTGCCAAAAAAGTATGCATATTTTTTATCTGACACGTCTCGTCCTCCAATACCTATCAATAGTTGATCAATTCAATAGTAGAATAATTTTATTCGAAATTCTATTTTATAGTTAATAATATTGCGGTATGGTTTTAGTAAAATCAAGACCATTACATAACATGTTGGTATAATTAAGGCAAATCAATCCAAAATATCCAATAACCTAGTCAATTTCTCAGTACCTGAACAGATCAGCAATTCCTCCCCACAAGCTTTACTGATAGCAAAAGTAACATTATTTTGTAGGGGTATTCACTCCTACAAAGGAATTTATGAAAGACTCTGTTGATGCCGATTTTTTATATGTAGGAGGGAATTTGAAAATTGTTCAGGTGATAACGGACCACTTCTTTTTGGGGGACGCAGAACATACCGTCAGGATATGTGTCCCGTAAGTCCTTTTTTATAGTGAAGGGAAGTTTTTTCAGATCATCAAGGGATTGGATATCATTCGGAGAAATTCCTGTTTCATCAAAACGTTTCTTGTAGAAGGGAGAATGATCATACACATATCTCACAAGCTTTTTGAGTTTTTCTTCCTGTACCTTTTTCAGTTCATCCACTGGTGTCCGTTCGATAAGTGGTTCCCAATATTCCATCATATAAATCAATACGATTTCTTTGCTAAAAAGATATAAACTGTTTGGTTTATTTTGGGCATCAGTTAAGGAGTTTGATTGATTTATATTAGAGAAATTTATACTTTATATACCATAAAATCTAAACAATATTGACTAATATATCGACTATATCTTCCTGATTTTTCTCAAAGATTGCTTTTTCAATATGGTCTTGTATATAAATTCAGTGAACTTCGTGGAAAAAAATAAGCAGGAAGTTAAATAACCCACTATATTTCTCTGAATTTCGTGTAATAAAATTTTATATTAGATGAATAATATTATAGAATAATGAATTTTACGAATATTTCCATACCGTATCGTTTTTCCTGCATTCCAGACAAATTTTGCCACCCCTGACGGCTTTGTCACAGAACCTTTACTTCAGATGTATAAAAAAATCGCACGGGGCGGCTGTGGACTGATCATCATAGATGTATAGCCGTTTCCGATTGCAGAAGATCGACTGGTGTACCAGTGATGTGTGCCGGTAATATCAGAAGTCTGGAATTGGCTGAAAAAATCGTTTCAGAAGGCAGATCAGACATGGTGTGTATAGGCAGATCCCGGCTTGCTGACCCGTACTTTATTAAAAAGTCTATTAATGGCGAACCTGTTAACAAATGTGACGATTGCCGGAGTTGTATGTTCTTCCTGCACGACGCATCTTCAGTGTCCTGCCCACAAAATCCAGAGCTTTGATATAATGAAAATAAACGAAAATTCGAAATTACAGGCATTGACCGAGATTTCAGCTATTGATATCACCCTGGAATTTGACATGATCCTGGGCAATATCCTGAAGATAAACTGTAAGGCCATGAGTGCCCATCAGGTATTTTGAGAGGTTTTACCAAACAGACGGGTCATCAAGTAGAAAGTTCGGGAGTGTAGGTCTTGGACTGTCCATCTGTAAAACGATTATTGAAAAACACAACGGTACAATTAATACTGTAAGTGATGAGAAAGGAAGCACTTTCATGATATTATTACCAAAAAAGATTAAGAATCTTGAATAAATCGTAACATCTAAATCTAATCACTTTCCAATCAAAATTGTAATAATTCCACGAGGTTTGTACTATGATAGATAATTGTCCAATGTTTACTGATGAAAAGTGTATGGCTAATGACCTGCTATTGTGCGATTTTCAGGGCAATGATTTTCATGATTGTATGCGTTATAAGGTCAAAAACCTGAGCACAGAATTTACCCAGCTAAGATAATCATATCAAGACCCCTCAAAACGCGCACAACGAAAAGGATAAGTACAATAGTGCGAATTAAAGCCATCCGGTTGAGAAAACATCACTAACCCGCCTTAACTCAGCCTGGATAGAGTGCGCGGCTGTAGTTTGTTTATGTGCCTATTGGCGCACACGCGCAGTAACCGCGATGTCCCCGGTTCGAATCTGGGAGGCGGGACTTATTTTATTTTATAAAGTATGACTTTTAGAAAATGCGTTCGAAGTGAGCAATTTCATTTTATTCGGGAAATTATCGAAATGTTTATAATATGAATGTAATATAATTAAACTAAGATTTATTGTATTTCTTATATATACAATTCCAAAAATTATTGAATATCCTATTAAAAGTGGTGGAAATTATTAGAAAGATTATAGTAAGTATACTAGCATTTGCAGCATTTGCATTTTTAATGTACAATGTATTGCTGCCTGGACATTTAGACGCAAATCTGGAAATGCAGCATTGTGGTGGATGTCATTCCGAAGAGTCTACTATACGCATGCATGATTATGCTGATCCAATGGAAAGAGCATGTGTCGAATGTCATCCCAATACAGCGACTGGTCTTAGTGTACATGCTGAAATGGTCCCCTCAGAATGTGGCCGTTGCCATGAATTCGGGGATAAACCTACATATGCAGAATGTGATCTTTGTCACAGCGAACATTATCATGTAGAAGCAGGAATTGATGCAGGCGATCAAGATTGTATAACCTGCCATCTTGAACATTCAATTTTAACTGACAGGGGATGTGCCAAATGCCACAGAGAGGAATATGATATTTTGAAAGCTTCTGGAGATAAACATTCAGACCGACCTGATAGCTGTTATACCTGCCATACAGAACATAAATATATTCCTACCTGCCTGGACTGTCATGAAGAGATATTACATGGTGACGCCATACAGTCAAACTGTACAGAATGCCATCAACAGCACATGCCAAAAGCCCTGTATTTCAGTCCACTAATAGTATCCGAGGAATGTGCAAAATGTCATCCTGCGGTTTATCTGGATTTCCAGGATAATCCATCTAAACATGCGGATCTGCAATGTGTAGACTGTCACCAGCAACATCAACTATGGAGGGAATGCAGAGACTGTCATCCCGAAACGCATCCAGAATATATGGAGTATAAAGTTGATAAATGCCTGGAATGCCACAGGGATCAACATTCACCTTCTAAATATGGATTTGAGAGTGGATATTTGAATTAATTAAATTAATGATATTCTAGTTTTATTCATTATTGCTAGAATTATCATTATATTTTCTTTCATCGAACCTTACCTGGTGCTTTCTAACCTTTTCTCTTTTCAATACAGCTCATACTTGAAAAAATTATACAAATGAAATCAAAATCCTCTACGATATTATTTTTCTATAAGAGAATAGAAAACTAATTTTATTAGGTAAAACAGATAATCTTAACTCGGATTATGATTAGTACCTACTTCATTCATAATCATGTATCTTATCCGGAGAATCGGGAATGATAAAAGAAATCACCACTAAATATGATGCAAAAAATCTAGAAAATGACATTCAAAAGTATTGGGACTCAATTGATGCATACCCAAAAACCAGGCAATTGAGAGCCGGGGATAAAGACTTTTATTTCGTAGACGGCCCTCCCTATACTACAGGACATATCCATCTAGGGACTGCCTGGAACAAGATAATCAAGGATTCTATTTTACGTTACAAGACCATGAACCATTTTCACGTCCGAGACCGGGCTGGGTGGGATATGCATGGCCTTCCCATTGAGGTCAAAGTTGAAGAATTGCTTGGTTTCAAGTCCAAGAAGGATATCGAAGAGTACGGAGTAGAGCGATTCATAGACAAATGCAAGCAGTTTGCACTGGACCATAAGGATGATATGACCCAGCAGTTCAAGGACCTTGGTGTCTGGCTGAACTGGGAAAACCCATACATGACCCTGAAGGATGAATATTTAGAGGCAGCATGGTGGACATTAAAACAGGGGTTTGAAAAAGGGCTGCTTGAGAAGGGGAAACGTGTTGTGAACTGGTGTCCAAGATGTGAAACTGCCATTGCAGACAGCGAAGTGGAATACTGGGACAAGGAAGATCCTTCGGTCTATATAAAATTCAAGGTAAAATCCGAGGATAATACATATATTGTTATCTGGACTACAACGCCATGGACAATTCCTGCCAACATCGCAGTAGCAGTCCATCCAGGTTTTGAATACAGTAAAATACGGGCCTGGAAAGAGGATAAAGCTCTCAGCGAGATACTCTATGTGGCCTCAGGTCTTGTAGAGAATGTGCTAAAAGCAGGACGTTATAATGATTTTGAAATAATAGAAAGCATGCTTGGGGAGGACCTGACAAAACTTGCTTATGAACATCCTCTTGCTGATAAAGTGCCAGCCCAGGCCGGGTTTGAACATAATATTTATATGGCTGATTTTGTGACTGCTGAAAATACAGGCTGCGTACATATAGCTCCTGGTCACGGACTGGACGATTTTGTGTTAGGTGCAGAACATAATCTCCCAATTTTCTGTCCTGTTGGTCCGGACGGTAGATACACATCCGAAGCAGGAGAATATGAGGGCAAATATGTAAAAGAAGCCGATGATCAAATACTGGATGACCTGGAAGCAATAGGGCAATTACTTAAAAAAAGTACTATCTCACATAGATACGGGCACTGCTGGCGCTGCAAAACACCTATCATTTATCTGGCTACTGAACAGTGGTTCCTCAAGATTTCTGAGATCAAACAGGAAATGCTGAACGAGATCGAAAAAGTGACCTGGTATCCTGATTGGGCAGGTTCTGCCAGGTTCGCAGACTGGGTATCGGGGGCCCGGGACTGGTGCATCAGCCGTCAGCGTTACTGGGGCATTCCATTACCGATATGGGTATGTGAAGCCTGTGGTGAGATTGAGGTTATTGGTACAAAGGAAGAACTTAAACAGCGATCAGGCGGCCAGGATATATTGGACCTGCATAGACCTTATGTGGACACTATTAATATTGCCTGTTCATGCGGCGGTAATATGAACCGGGTTGAGGATGTATTTGATGTATGGTTTGATTCTGCAGTGGCTTCATGGGCGACCCTGAACTATCCTCACGAACACGAAGATTTCGATAAACTATGGCCAGCAGATTTTATTACAGAAGGTCATGATCAGACCAGGGGCTGGTTCTATTCCCAACTGGGTGCCAGCATGATGGCGTTCGGAAAAGCACCTTACAAGAGCGTATTGATGCACGGGTTCACACTGGATGAATCAGGCAAGAAAATGAGTAAAAGTCTGGGAAATGTGGTCGCCCCCTATAAAGTGATAGATAAGTTCGGAGCCGATGCTCTTAGGTTATATGTACTATCATCGAATGCCCCCTGGGAAGATCTAAAGTTCAATTGGGATGAGGTAAGTACCGTAAGCAGGATGCTTAATATCTTCTGGAATGTCTATCGTTTCCCGCTGCCGTATATGGCAATGGACAATTTCGACCCTTCAAAATTAAGCTACGATACTGTAAAAGCTCATTTTAGGCCAGAAGACCGCTGGATACTGAGCCGGGTAAATTCCCTGGCATCTAACGTAAGTAAAGGTATGGAAGAATACAACCTTCACAGGGCAACCAGGCCTATATCTGATTTTATACTGGAAGATCTTTCAAGATGGTATATACAACTCATCAGGCCCAGAACCTGGGTGGAAAGTGACGATCCCGATAAACTGGCTGCCTACTGGGTGATCTATGAGGTAATGACCAAGCTGGCCAGGATCATGTCGCCTTTTACTCCCCACCTGGCAGAATCAATATACCAGAATCTGGTGAGAAACCTGGATAAGGACAGCCCGGAATCAATCCATATGTGCGACTGGCCGGACGTGGATGAAGCATTTATTGATAAAGAACTTGAAACACACATGGAGATCACCCGCAATATTGTGGAGGCAGTATCCAATGCCAGGCAGAAGATCAAGCGAAAATTGCGATGGCCTGTAAATAAGATCGTAGTGGCTTCTGAGAATGAAAACGTTGCTTTGACCTTGGAAACTATGAGAAATGTATTGCTTGAGCAGACCAATAGTAAAGATGTGATAATTCTTGGTAAAGGGGAGTCCTGGGACCAATTGGGTATTGAGGTTGTCCCGCAGTCAAAAGTTATTGGTCCCGCCTTTAAAGGAGATGCTACAAAGGTAGTAGCAGCCCTCGGTTCAACAGATCCCAATGCACTGAAAAATGCTTTATTGTCGGATGGACAGTATGAACTGGAAATTTCCGGCGGCACTGCCACTATTACCTCGGACATGGTCCAATTCCAGGAAACCATTCCAGAACATGTGGGTATGGCAGAATTTTCGAGTGGCATGGTATATGTAGATGCCTTACTTACAAGGGAACTGGAATCTGAAGGATATGCTCGTGAGGTTATCAGGCGCCTGCAGGATATGAGGAAGGAACTGGATCTGGAAGTTGAGGCTAAGATAAAAGCCATGGTCCTGATAGAAGATGAAAGGATCTGCGATCTTGTACTAGATCTGGAACCCCATATAGCTGGAGAAGTCAGGTCAAACCTGCTTATTATGGGTCTTGATATAGTTCCAGAAGGCGAATTAGTCAAGGAATGGGATGTTGAAGGGACGAGCATGAAGATGAGTATTACAAAATCGTCATGAGATTTGATGACTGGGAACCCATATATCTGGAAATAATCAGGGATATGGGTTATGACCGTGTTAAGGATGAGTTCTCTGCCAGAAAGTTATCAGAAATGCTCTCCAGCATGCTCCCTTCCAGAATTGTTTCATTAGACAGCCTTCAAGCATTGATCAAATCAAAAGATGTTCTGATATGTGGTAATGCACCCACCCTTAAAGCTGAACTGAATGATGTTGATTTGATCGATTACTGCATTATTGCTGCCGATGGGGCCACTGAAGTGCTAATGAATAAAGGCGTTGTTCCTGATATTATTGTAACAGACCTGGACGGGGCTGTTGAATCAGAGATCGAAGCCAGTCAAAAAGGGGCTATTATGGTCGTTCATGCCCATGGAGATAATATTCACGTCATCAACCATGTATTAACCCGGCTTTACAATATTATTGGTTCTACACAGGTAGCACCTCTTAAGAATGTGTACAATTTCGGGGGCTTTACAGACGGTGATCGTTGTGTATTTCTTGCTCGTGGTTTTGGTGTATCCAGTATAACATTGATCGGATTCGATTTTGATGACATCAATGTTTCTGATATTAAAAAAAAGAAATTGGATTGGGCCAGAAAACTTATTGAGATTGCAATGGAACAAAAACCTTGATGATTGACTAATAGCAATTGCTTGATATAAAACAACAGAAATGTATTTATAATCATATATTGGTTATTCAACCAATATTCTCATAACATTTAAGTGCATTTCTATTAATAAACACGCGGAGATTGGTGAATTAATTTCATGAATGAAAAACAGAAAGACATTGTTACAGTTTTAGTGTGGTTATAATCTGTTTCAATTGTGGTTGGTGGATTGTCAGTTCTATACTTCACACCTCCAAAAATTGAGCTTTTTCAAATCTCTGAAACCGTAATGTAAGTAAAGAATCAAGTTTTTTTAATGAGTACCTTCTGTTTGGCTCAGGCAGAAGAAGAGGCAGAAGAAGAATTTCCTCTTTGGTACGAACAGGTAAAAAAGGATCAATCAATAGGAGAAAAACGAGGCGAGCATCCGGTCGTTTTGGACCAGGATTCTCAATAATTTTTTTTTGAGCAAGACTGAATAACAAGAAGAGTTTCAAATCATAACCAATATAACCATCCAGTCTAAAAATCAAGGCATGCTTAATTCTGATCTTAAAATCCGGGTAGTTCTGGTTGAACCATTATATGAAGGAAATGTAGGTTCAGTTGCCAGGGCTATGAAAAATTTTGGTTTTTCTGATCTGGCTCTGGTTAATCCTCCAGAACTTAAAGGACAAGCCAGGGCTTTTGCAATGCATGCCCGGGACCTTCTCGACAAAGCCCCTGCTTTTTCATCAATTTCTGAAGCTGTAGGGGATTCGAATCTTATAATTGCAGCTACAGGTAATCCTGGAGAAAGAGTTGAAGAGCATATCAGGATGCCTGCTTACTCCCCCCATGAGATCAGCAAATTACTGGAAGGGAAGGGGGGATTGATATCAATCCTGTTCGGAAGGGAAGATAAAGGATTGAGTAATGCTGAACTTAAAGGGTGTGATATAATAATGAGTATCCCTACCAGCCTCCAATATTCCAGCATGAACCTTTCTCATGCGGTAGCTGTGGTATTATACGAATTAAGCGATATTAAAGGTGGGAATATGAGACTTGCAGAGCGTTTTGATCAAAACCTTATGTATGATCATATCCAGGAATTGCTGAATGAAATTGATTATCCTGAACATAAAAATGAAAAGACCATGTTAATGCTAAAGCGTATCCTTGGCCGCGCAAGGTTATCATCCCGGGAGGTACAGACCATACGGGGTTTGATCAGGAGGATTCAGTATCGATTCAAAAACTAAATAGATAAGTCAAACGTTGCGCCGGCACACCCAATCGCAGCAGAGCTGCGGGGTATAACGATTGAGATAAATAAAATAAGAAAAAATAAAAATCAATTATCAGTCTAAGTTAATATAATTGGTTATTGGCGGAGAATACGAGATTGTCGGAAAAGCATATATTTTGAGGTATTTTAAACTCTGGAAAAATTACAGCAAACCGTAGCACAACGATTTGTCTAATGAAGATGTTACGAAATGTTCGTTTTCATCACTTTTCCGACAATCTCAATACAACAGGATTCTGAAATATCCTAATTGAGCATTATATGCTTTCTGACGAGACACCGTTCTATGATGAAGGGTAAAGTCGTCATGGTACCTTTTCCATTTGATGATCTTTCGAGTATGACTAACACCATGGAAACGGGAATAGAACTATCATACCATAACCTGCAATGCACCCGAAAAGATCTACTTCTTCAGCGAACACACCCTGGTCTACGACATAAGAGCGATCGCAGACTTCAAGAGATAAAGGCATAAGTGTAGATAAAAAGAGAGTATTAAAATTTTTAAACGAACATTCTGCGAAATATTACACTCGTGTAGTTGAGCTGAAAGAGGAAGATTGTAAAACAATGGAATTGCTGATTTGATAATTTAGTCCTAAGGCCTACATTTACAAAAACTATTTATACTATTATTGTCAGACATATAGCATACAACTATCATACTTTTGTCAGACAAACAACAGACAAAGAGCAGACAAGCGTCATACTATCGTCAGACGTCTGTCAGACAGGTCTGAGAGTAAGGGAGTAAAATCATGGAAAGAGTAACAATAAGGCTCCCCGAGCAACAATTAAAAATGATCGATTTGATGGTCGACCAAGGAGAATTTCCGTCCGCTAGTGAAGCAATCAGGGCGGCTATAAGAGACCTGATAGATCAAAGGAGTGAAAAAATTATCC
>DATKUV010000281.1:0-3398 GCA_035530415.1 Candidatus Nanoarchaeia archaeon
CATAGATATCTACTAAAAGACCCGCATCAAGGCTGTGTTTAATACCTGCCATAGCCTCATTGAACACACCTTCCCGGCCGCGTATCCTGTCATGCTCGGCTTTTAGCGGGCTGTCAATGGAAACATTAACAGCATATAATCCAGCATGTGCCAGACCCCTGGCCTTTTCATGTGTCAAGCCAGATCCGGATGTGAACACTGTTGAGATGGCCATTTCAGGTACATGGGCTACCAAATCCTCCAGGCCTTCGTATATCATCGGTTCACCGCCATCGAATATGATCTGGGTCGTTCCCATATCCACGGCCTGGTCGATGATATTCTTAATTGTAGAGGGCTTCAGGCTTGTTTTATTTTTGGTGTCTGGCAGAGCACAATGGATACACCTGTTCGGGCATTCTTCTGTGATTGAAATGGTGACCTGTTCGGGATTTGTGGACAATGGTAAGCCCAGCTTCCATCCAGTTTCTGCTATCATGCTTCTTATCTGGCTACGTACGAGCCTGTCAAATGCAATACTGGGTATGGGAGGCATCCAGGTTGAGAAATACAGGACATCCTGCGTGACCCTGGCAGGGGTCTGATTATCAAAGATACCTGCCAGATCTTTAATAAAATGTTTCAACAAAGGTGAGACTGGCCCCTTCGATCTGGTTCTAACAAAATCGTTCTCCATGTAAGCGGATATGGAAAATAGACCGTTATGGTAGATTTGGAATTCCTGTGAAGTCATAGTTGTATCAAGTGCCAGATGTTAGAAGTTAATTGTATTTTTATTAAGCATAGGTTTATTGCTAATATTACAGATAAAATCAGGTTATCAAATGGAATTTAAAATTGAACATGGAAGATATATAATCCTGGGCAGTGTGGATGGGATTCTGGCTATTCTGGGTGTGGTCATCGGCGCATCATTGTCAGGAAATTCTTCTTTTGTAATAAGTGCTGCTATCGGGGGGGCTGTCGCCCTTGCCATGACAAACGGTGCAGGCTCGTACCTTGCAGAAGGTGCGGTAGAATACGGTAAACTTTCCATGTTAGAGAAGCCAATGCTTCGAAGTCTTGAGAACACGAGACTGGAGAAAGATACAAAAAAGAAGATACGTATAGATTCCATAACCCATGGCGGGGCAAGTTTTATAGGTTCACTGATACCCATATTGCCCTTTGTGATCCTGAAAAGCCACCAGCTTGAATGGGCAGTGGGTTTAAGCATAACAGCACTGGCTATTCTGGGAATCTATTCTGGTAAGATTGCTAAGCAGAGTATTTTGGTGCATTCTGTAAGAATGGTAGGACTGGGAATTGCTATCGTGGTTGCAGTAATATTATTAGGACTTGAACACTAATAAGAAAATATACTTTTTGTGGAGGTAAGAATATGAATGATCCTGTCAAATACAATACTATCATCGTCCCTGTGGATGAAACCATGTCGTCCCGGAAGGCTGTAAAACATGCGCTCCATATAGCCAGACTTGAAGGGAGCAAATTAATTCTGGTGCATGTTTCAGAGACTGCTGAAGTTGAAAAAATATTCCCTAAAGAACTGTCCGAAAAGATCCTCAAAACACTGGACGACGAATTGTACAAATTGATGGACTCTGTCGAAATCCTGGCCCAGGATCTATCAATCGAACTTGAAGAGGATATCCTGGATGGAGAGGATATTGGCGGTGAATTGATTAAATTCGCAAAATCAAGACACAGTGATCTTATTGTTATGGGTTCTGAATTATTGAGAAAAGACCCGATAGGCAGTCGTACCAGGCGGATAATTGCAGCAGATATAGGCCCGGTACTGGTTGTCACAGATGAAGATTAAATCCCATTGATCAAACCTGTATAACTGAGCCAGATAAATACCGCGTATAACAGAAGGTACATAAATCCCCATATTCGGGACAGGTTCTTTTTCTTCATAGCTGCTATCAGTATGATGGACAACATCAGCATAAATACAAGACTGAATTGGATTAAATGAACGTCTTCAATAACTACTTCCCTCATTATAGAAGCAGTACCCATGGCCAGCATCATATTGGTGACATTGGAACCAACGATATTTCCAAGGATCAACATGGTAAATCCCCGTTTGGCAGCTGATACAGAGACCACCAGCTCGGGAAGGGAAGTTCCAAAAGCTATTACTGTAATGGCAATAACAGCACTTGATATTCCTAACACATTTGCAATATGAACAGCTGAGTCAACCAACAATTTGCTACCAATGAGCACCCCTGCTAACGCAACAATAATGTAAACTGTCCTTTTTAGAACAAAAGTATCATGAGTGGTTTTTTCTTCTGGTCTCTTATGGGATTTTAATGAATATAGAATATATGATACATATACAGCAATCATGATCACCCCTTCAAGCCTGGTGATATTGTTACCAGACAGGAAGATAATTGTCCCAAGCATAAGTACAATTAGATGAACAATACTGTCTTTTACAATATGGCTGTCTGATATCACAGTATTTCTTATAGAAAAAGCTACTCCCAGAATAAGTGCAATATTGGTTATGTTGGAGCCAATAATATTGCCCAGCACAATCCCAGATTCTCCTGTAAACGATGCATAATAAGTTACCATTATCTCTGGAAGGGATGTGCCAATTCCCACAACAGTAATGCCAATAATAAATTCAGATACTCCACTTGATTTGGCCAGTTTTGAAGCATTATCTGTGAAAAATTCACTTGAATATATCAGGATAGGGATTGAAACTATAAAGAGCAGTATGTCAATTAACATCGTTATTCTGGCATCAAAATGTAGCAATTGTATTTATCTTATTGTAAAAAAATAGAATTAATCGTTTTAGTGGATGATTTCCAAAATATCATTGGGATGATCCAGAACAGTGATCTCGTCAAGCCCCCTCAGTACCTGAACGTTTTTGCTGTCCAGATCCCTCACCTTGAGTTCTACTTCACCGCCCTTTATGGCATCGTACTGGCAGACCTTAATACAAATTCCACAGCCATTGCAAAGCAACAGATTGATCTGGGGTTCACCTGTGATAGCCCCTTTAGGGCACTCATCCCGGGGAGGACAGGGATCACAGTTCAAACAAATATCTCTATCAATATTGTACGGCAGCTCAGAGCGTACCACTCCTGCCACATCCACTGGCACCACATGGACCGGGACGCCGCCCTTTACGGCCTGGGTCACCGCATTGGTGACGAGGGTATCTGCAATGCCGTGGGTTATCTTTGCTACCATATTGGATGTGGCAGGTGTTACTACCAGATGGTCGTATTTCCCCATCAGGAACCTGCCGACTTTCGGGTAACTCCAGCCCTGGTCCGATTCCAGGAATATCTCTTCCATATACCCGCCGGGTGCAATACTATCCAGTATATCGAACAGGCCGTACATCTTCAAGA
>DATKUV010000282.1:0-2199 GCA_035530415.1 Candidatus Nanoarchaeia archaeon
AATCCCCATCTTATCCAGATACCGTACAGCCACACAGACTTCAGTGCATTTGCCACATCTGTTACATGCGTCAGTCACTGTAATCGATTTACCTTCAATTGTAATTGCATTTTCAGGACAGGCTTTCTCACAAATTGCACATCCTGTACATCTGGCTGACCTGACAAGCTGCCGGATCGCAGAATTAAAAAGCCTGCCAGCCGTTATCTCATCATGAGCATTGATCTGCAATGTCCCGTCTATGTATAGCTTGATGCTTCCTTCAGGAGTCTGGCTGATCACCACCCCCAGGTTTTCTGAATTATGAACAGCTCCAACAATTTTTAATGTATGTATTGCTTTGTCTATGCTTATTCCTTTAACATTACCTTCGATACTATAACCCCCGGCCTTGCAGGGTGATATACCAGATACAATTTTTACATTGAAGTCTTCAGGTTCTGCCACTTCTGGCACCATTGAGATGCCCAGTTGTTGAGCCAGCTGTTTCATCTTTGGCGGGTGATCACGCCAGCGCCAGAAAGCATGTTCGATATATTCGTTAGAAAGCCCTTTTGATTCTGCCCATTCATGCAGGTAACTGTCCCATGTGCGGTACAGTTCAAGATGTAATATTTCCATTTGTTTATATTCTGCTGTGAGCGCTGCCGGACACAGCCAGCAGCCAATGCGTTCGAATCCCTGGTCATATAATGGATTATATTCCAGGCCCCGCCAATAAATATACAACCACACCTCAATAGCCCGCCAGTCCCTGATCGGATAGATATTGACCTGGCCCGGCACAAAAGGATTTTCTTCTTTTGGCGGGATACGGGCCCGTGAAAAGGATTCCAGCTTTCGTTTTCCGTCAATTGTCAGGTATTTCCCGTCTATTGCTAAATTACCGGCAGGGGATAGTTTGCAGACCTTGCAACACCATCTGTAATCCTTTGCAGGGGGCCCAAAATCCGGAAGATTTTGTTCAAAGGCATCTCCGGCATCCATCTCTTCCAGTGGAATATTGTTTTCAGAACAGAATCGCCGGGCATATTCCACGGTCTCAGGAAATTCCAATCCTGTATTGATAAAATATGCATTAACAGCTCCTTTTATGGCACTTCGGGTCAGGTCAAGGACTACAAGACTATCCTTTCCACCGCTGAATGACACATAAACTGGCCTGCTGCGGAATTCTTTCTGGTTTGCCATGCCCTTTATGGTATTGATAGCATTCTTACCCAGGCGTTTTATGGCAGGCGCGTTGGCCTTTATCACATCATCCAATGATGGTATTTTTTCATGTAAACGGGATTTTGTACTGCTTATCTTTTTGATCCTGACCGCAGGAGTTTTGTCTTTTGCCATATCGTTAGAATTTAACAGGGCGGTTCCTACTCCTACCATGCTGCCCTTTTTGATTATGACATCATCACCCATCCTGATACCCTCTGAACAGGATAGCACCATATCTGACTTCACAGTCTTACCGCTGAGATGCCCTTTGATATCTGACAGTTCAACTGTTCTTTGGTTGGTATATCCTGTAAGTATGGCAGCACCTTCCATTGACAGGTCCAGCTGCCAGTCCATGTTTTTTAGATCGTACCTCAAAATACCAAGGATCAGCCCGTCCACTATTACCTGGTCGGTCTTGTCTTCACCCCCGATCTTATTGAGTAGAATGATCCTGTTGCCTAATGGATCACTACCGTACCGGCTGATAAGGATATCATGAAGTGTGCCGCGTTCATAGGGAGAGCAGAACCTGACATCTCCGGGAGGGGGCAGGCTAATTTGTGTTCCTTGAATATTGCACATGGCGCATTCTTGACTGATAAGAGGAAGATTGCAATGTAGGCACCAGAAAATTGACGCATCTTGATCTGGTTTGAATTTGGTTTTATTCTGCTTGGTCATGATCTACTATTGATTCGAGATATTTATTTTTGCAGCAAGGTAATCAAAAAGTGCAGCATGGTTCTTCAGTACAAGATCAGCCTTTTTCAATTGGTGGGATTCAACGTAAATGGGCATTGCAATACAGTACAAACCCGCGCTTTTAGCTGACTCAACACCCATGGGTGCATTTTCGATTACAAAGCATTCCTCCTTTTCAATACCCAGTATTTCCACAGCCTTTAGATATGGTTCAGGGGATGGTTTGCCTTGCCTGACATCGTCTCCTGCGACAACAACATTAAATACACCTGGGAAGAA
>DATKUV010000283.1:0-5310 GCA_035530415.1 Candidatus Nanoarchaeia archaeon
TTCTGACAATGAGTTTTCAAATAATGTGAAAATAATCTGGGAAAATATCAGGAGAAAACTTAAATGACAGATTCAAGCAAGAAGTCTAATTTTGATAAGATGGTCGAAAAGCTTCAAAGAGATGTCAATGAGCAGGCGCTGTTGACATTTTCTGAAAAAGTGGTTGAGGAATATAATAACCCGAAAAACATTGGTAAAATGGCAAAACCGGATGCTTATGCAATATTAAAAGGCTGGTGCGGGGATACGATGGAAATGTATCTGAAGATGGAGCACGAGATAGTTGCAGATATATCATTTATGACAGATGGATGCGGAGCAACGATTGCATGTGGAAGCATGCTGACATCCATGGTTAAAAGAAAATCCATTGATGAGGCAGAAGCAATCACAGAAGATGACCTGATTGCTGCCCTGGATGGTCTCCCTGAAGAAAATCTGCATTGTGCGTATCTTGCAATTATTACACTGGAAAATGCTCTGAAAATGTTACAATAAACGGAGATTATCAGATGCAATGTGGGTTATGTGAACATAAAAAGTGCCGTGAGGGAACGGATTGTTCTACAATTAAGACGGATGTTGAATATACTGGCACGAACCTTGAATCCATGAAGATCTCAGCACAGATGGAATCCAGGTACTATATGGAAAAAACGAGGTTGGAAGAGCTCATTATGTATGCCAAAGGGATGGGGTATGAAAAACTTGGTATTGCCTTTTGTGTAGGTCTGGAAAAGGAAGCAAAGATCATTCATGAGATTTTAGCACAGGATTTTGAAGTATCTTCTGTCTGTTGTAAGGTATGCGGGATTGATAAGGATAGCTATGGTCTGGAAAAATTACGCAATGGTAGTTTTGAAGCGATCTGTAATCCGATGGGTCAGGCACTGGTGTTGAATAAAGAGAAAACCGATTTGAATATCATTCTCGGATTGTGTATCGGTCATGATATTCTCTTTACTCAGCACTCGCAGTCTCCTGTAACCACGCTGGCAGTAAAGGATAGAGTGCTGGCACATAATCCTCTGGGTGCGATATATTCTAATTATTATCTTGAACACAGGTTCAATATGAAATCCATAAAGGAACAAAAAAATGGAAAATCGTGTAAATGAGAACTTGCGTATTGGGATCAATACTTCGAAGAATTCAACCATTGCATTGGTCTTTCTTGCAGCATTAAAAGGTATTGTTGGCTTTTATTCGGGAAGCACTGCCCTGATTGCTGATGCAGTTCATACCTCATTGGATATTTTTACATCACTTGCCGTGTGGGTTGGACTCAGGCTCAGTTTAAAAGACAGCGGTGAGAAGTTTCCATACGGCTATTATAAAGCAGAAAATCTGATAGCGCTTTTTGTCTCTGTATTAATCCTCGTCTCAGGAGTCGAACTTTTACGCCAGGCACTGGCAAGCATTGATAATCCTGTTGAGATAGGAATACAGGGAATTGCGCTTGGAACTGCTGTGTTTTCGATCTTTGCAATTTATGCCATCTCTGTGTATAAAGCCAGAATTGGCAAGCAGATCGATTCGCAGGCTCTGATTGCAGATGCAATGCATTCATATACAGATGTTTTCAGCTCCCTGGTCGTTGTCATTGCAATTGCCGGCTCAATGTTAGGCATGTCGTGGCTCGATAGTATTGGGGTGCTGGTTATCTCACTAATGATATTCAGGCTCGGGATTGGGATTGCCAGAGACTCGATATTAATACTGATGGATGCATGGCTTGATAAGGATTCGATTGTAAGGATCCGCCAAGCCATAGGTGAAATTCGGGGTGTTAATATGGTTGAGGAGATCAGACTGAGAAAATCCGGGCTGGTTGTGTTCGGGGAAATAATCGTTGAAACCCAAGGAGACGTCGATCTGAAAAAAGTTGAGATGCTTTCTGATGAAATTAAAAGTGTAGTGAAGAAGGAAGTAAATAATCTGGAACATATAGTTGTCAATGCCAAACCTGGGAAGATGAAAATAATGAAAGTTGCAGTTCCGATTGTAGAACAAGATGGTCTACGCTCAAAGCTTTCCCATCATCTTGGTAAGGCTCCGTTTTTTATAATTATCGAAATGGAAAATGATAAAATTAAATGTTGGGATGTTATTAAGAACCCGGCGGCCGCTTTGGAAAAGAAAAAAGGTGTGAAGACTGCGGAGTTTCTGATAAGTCGGGATGTCAATGTTTTAATAATCCATGACATTGGTGAGGGGCCATTCCATGTGCTTCGTGATAACTTCGTGAAGATATTACAAATGCCTGGAGCAGCAAAAAATGTTGAAAACGTCATTGTGAAGGTTCATGAATTGAATGTGATAACTTCACCTACTGAGGAAAGGACATAAATTCCAATAACAAGTAAATACGATTGAAAGGAATGATGAAAGGTATTTACTTTGTTGTTACAATGATATTTTCAGATTATCTTGAAAGTGGGAGGGTTCAAAATGAATAATAAAATACTGCCAGTGATAATACTTCTCATTGCCATCTTTTCGGGTAATGCATGTATAAATGGAGTGCCTGATCAGCAAACCGGCCAGGAACAATTGATTATCGTGACCAGTATCTTACCGCTGGCTGATTTTGTAGAGCATGTCGGTGGAGATAAAGTAGAAGTGATTGTAATGATACCGCCCGGTGCAAATCCTGCTACCTATGAACCGACTGCAAGTCAGCTTAAGGCTGTAAGCAGTGCTGAAATTTATGTTGAAGTAGGATCCGGACTTTTGTTTGAGGAGGTCTGGCTTGATAAGATCTGCTCCGCCAATCCGGACATGCTGGTGGTTGACACTTCTAAAGGCATCACATTGATGGAAATGGAAGAGCACCATCACGAGGAAAAATATTCCGGGCAGAACAATGATGAACGCGGTATGGATCCACATATCTGGTTATCTCCTGCAAATGCTGAAATCATGGTGCAGAATATTTGTGACGGTTTGATCCGGATCGACCCGGCTAATGAAACATATTATGAGCAGAACAAAGAGCAATATATTAGTGATCTGGAAGTGCTTGACTCTGATATAAACCAATCTCTGTCAGGATTTAAAAACCGTACTTTTATGGTTTTTCACCCCAGCTGGGGCTATTTTGCACGGGACTACAATCTTACTATGATAGCAGTTGAGATCGAAGGCAAAGAACCAAGTGTCAGTGATATGGCACATTTGATCAAAACCGCTAAGGAGAATGATATCAATGTCATCTTTGTCCAGCCTCAATTCAGTACAAAGAGTGCTGAGGTGATAGCAAAGGAGATCGAAGGCAGTGTTATACCGGCAGATCCTCTGGCAAAAGACTACCTGTTAAATCTACGTGAAGTTACAAATTCATTTAATAAAAGTCTGACATGAACATGAAAACCGAAGTGATTATTCTTAAGGATGTATGGGTTCATTATGATGGCATCAAAGTGCTAGAAGGAGTAGATCTTACTTTAAAGGAACATGATTTTCTGGGCATCATAGGACCAAACGGTGGGGGGAAGAGCACTCTGATTAAAGTCATTCTGGGATTGGTAAAACCCAGCAGAGGGACCATCAGAGTTTTAGGGGACACTCCTCAAAACAGCAGGAAGTACATCGGGTACGTTCCTCAGTATAGTCTTTTTGATCCGGATTTTCCAATGAGCGTTTGGGATGTGGTACTGATGGGGCGCCTTGGTCAGGTCGGATTGTTTAAAAAATACAGCAAGGATGATAAAAAAATGGCTCTTGATGCACTCGAGATGACTGATATGCTAGAGTATAAGGATCGTCAGATTGGAAATCTATCTGGTGGGCAGCGGCAAAGAGTATTCATTGCCAGGGGATTGGTATCCAATCCTAAATTGCTTTTACTGGATGAACCTGCTGCAGGTATCGACACAATCATGCAAACAGAATTCTATGAACTGTTAGAAAAACTCAAAACTAAAATGACGATAATCATGGTGTCACATGATATCAGCGCAGTTTCTGTTTATGTGGACAAGATAGCATGCCTGAACCACAAGCTGTTTTATCACGACTCAAAGGAAATGGCTGCAGAAGACCTGGAAGCGACATATCAATGTCCGGTAGAGCTGATCGCTCACGGTGTTCCGCACAGGGTATTAAAGCATCATTAACGGGATATTAATATGATGGAGCTATTACAGTATGAATTTATAAGAAATGCCATCGCCGCCGGGATACTTGCCAGTATTGCCTGCGGTATTATCGGGGTTTATGTGGTAGTAAAACGCATTGTTTTTATCAGCGGCGGGATTGCTCATGCATCTTTTGGCGGTATCGGGCTTGGATACTACCTGGGGATCAATCCGATTCTGGGGGTGTTGCCCTTTAGTATTGCTTCGGCACTGTCCATTGGTCTGGTAAGCAAACGTTCCAGACTGCCGGAAGATACTTCCATTGGAATCTTATGGGCTATGGGAATGTCCATAGGAATCCTCCTGATTGGTTTGAAACCCGGCTATGCCCCGGATTTAATGACCTACCTTTTTGGGAATATCCTGACAGTTCCATTCTCTGACATCCTGTTAATGTTGATCCTGGATTGTGTTATTATCCTTGTGGTATATGCTTTTTATAAGGAATTTCTGGCACTATGCTTTGATGAAGAATTTACTACCGTACTTGGAGTTCCCACCGAGCGTTTATACCTTGTACTATTATCGTTAATTGCTCTGAGTGTTGTAGTGCTGATAAAAGTGGTGGGTATTATTCTGGTCATCGCACTGCTGACAATTCCCGCAGCCTTTAGCCGGCAATTCACCTCAAATCTCAAAAAGATGATGTTTCTTTCAATTATGTTCGGAGCAGTGTTTACCTGCTTTGGATTATGGCTTTCGTATATGTTTGACGTCCCTTCAGGTGCTACGATCGTCCTGGTCATGGCTGTGGTTTATCTGCTTTATCCGTTAGTTAAAAGTATTGGCAGTCGGGTTGCTGTCAAGTCATAACATATCGTTTTTAAGGAACAGATAACTAACAATTGAAAAGCAAAAACACGAAAAAATAAACCGCGAGTTTACTGATTCCTACAGTTATTGGTTTTTTATTATTTCAACTTTCAGATTTTAGCATTAGTGTGTTAGATACGATGTAATACTCACATAAAATATTACGTATAACAAAATATATTATACTAGTTGATATAAATGACACAAAACGCAACACAGTATATATATGTTCATATACATCAACACGTATCGCAGGCCATGGACTCTAAAATGTCATCTGGTATTTCTAATATGAGCGTACCCATTATATCGCCTCTATTCTTGTTAATCTTATGATGGATTACTCTTTAAAATATTG
>DATKUV010000284.1:0-3192 GCA_035530415.1 Candidatus Nanoarchaeia archaeon
GGTAAAATCAGATGATTTTTTCATTAAAGTAGTTGTTATTATTTTTTTTATTGGCCTCGTACTATTAGTAGCTCCTAAGCTTTTAATTTGGAGTTTATTGCATCGACAAGAATTAACAAATCGTAAAATTCAGTGATAATATCATACTTGAGTATCAGCCTAGATGCTTCCAGCTTACAGCAGGAGGTCGTTGACTTTTTAATATATTACCTCACCTACTTGCTGTGGGGACATACTGAAGCACATTGCAGACAGGCTGCATACCCGAGCATCAGTGCTTCATTTCCAAGGAGATTGAAGCATTTCTGCCAGTCAATGGAACCCTTCGTGTAAGGATCACCCTGTTTTACTGATACCGCTCCTGTAGGACATTCCTTTATGCAGGGTCTATCACACGTGTCACAGATGGGGTCAAAATCCGAGAGAGGGTCGCCTGTAAGTGGTGCCTGGGTTACCACAGAAACAAGTCTTACGATGGAACCGTGTTCCGGATGTATCAAAAGATCGTTCACACCCCGTTTTCCCAATCCTCCATGTACTGCGGCCATTTTAACGGAGAAATACACTGCTGGCTTCAAGGCTCCTTTGATGTCCTGTAATCCTGCTTTCACAAAGGCTTCTGGTAGGTGAACAGGGAGTCCTGTGGCACCACTTCTGTAGCCCCACTTCTTCTGTATGTATCGCGACATTTTGTATCCTGCACGCAGGTTCTCTGTGTTCATACCGTGAATTTCAACTACGGATTTTGCTTTGTTTATATGGGATTCCTGTACCATGTCTGGATTGTGAACAAGTCCCATGGTTATAATGGCTTTTGCATCTGGGATAAATTGCTGCGGGTGAAACTCTGGGGGAGCATCTGCATATCGCTCAATAGGGGCGATTCCCACAAGATCCATTTCAAGCACTTCTTTTGCATACCTTTTAACATCTTCAGTTATTCGGTCATCCATTGATAAACACCCACTGTCATTATTGTATATTATATCACAATATGTGGTATATAAGTAGAAGGGGTCAATAATTTGTGATGCTCTGGCCCCCTCTCTTTATATTCAAAAAAATGAGCACATGCAGTATCAGGCTTTATCTTGCACAATGCCCCAATATCAGCCCTGAATAGGATAAAATTTTAATCAATTTTATAATCAGAAATCTTATACTATTTATGACGATATTCATCAATATATTGCTTAACCGCCCTTTTTGAAGAAAACCATTTTTTCCCAATTTTTACAGCATCGAGAGCTCCTTGCCTTGCCCTTAAACTCAGATATTCTTGGGAGTATGGAGTTCCATCTGCGAGTGTTCTTAGTGGAATCAGTTCCTCCTCTTTTCCTAAAATAGAAAGGAGCATTGTGAAACTTTCATCAACAGCTTTAGCTATGAAATTAGCAAATGGACCAAGATTTCCAGCATCCGCAATTTTTAAATATCTATAATATTTTTTTCTATCCTCTGTTTTTATGACTATTGGAGAATACCCTAAGCCAATTAAGTAAAAGTTAGTTAACAACCTGGCCACTCTTCCATTACCATCAATGAAAGGATGGATCTCAACAAATCTATGATGCAGGTATGCAGATGTTTCAATAGGATTCTTTTCACTTTTCTTGATATTTTCAATAAGCTCTTCTATTAAATTTATTACTTTTGACCAGTCAGTAGGTGTTTTTATCGCACCGGTTATTCTCACGTTCTTTGTTCGATATTTACCTGCTTCTTCTAATATACCAGATGTGACTATTTCATGAATTTGCTGTATGGTAATATGATCAATTCTTTTTTTCTTACCAATCATACTTTCAATAAAATCGAAGGCTTTGGCATTATTGGTAGTTTCAAGATGTTCCCTTAATGACTTTCCACCAATAGTAAGGCCCTCTTCAAGAACTAGTTTGGTCTCTGAGAGCGTTAATGTGTTTCCTTCAATGGCATTTGAATGATAAATGTGCAATAATCGCAATTCTTCATGGAGCTTCTTGAGAGAATCACTCGGAAGTGGACGAATTGAATCCAGTTGCTTTTTCTTTTCATATATTCGTGAAAGAAGCTTTTCATGAATTAAGTTTGTATCGGTAAATGTCATAATTGGTTATATCCGATATAAACTATATATCGGTATCGCTAGAATTTTAAAAATTCCGATATCTCTTTCCACCCCCCCTTTTTTTAGTTCATGAAAGCTTTATTTCTAAAAATTTATGCACCTTTGAGATGCCCCGGATTTTGCGAAGCAATCCGGGGTTCCGTCACGTTTATCTTTACTGACCACCCGTATCACAATCCTATTCTCCACCACATCAAACTTCAGTAGATCGCCCACCTTCAGATCAAAATACACCCTTATCTTGGGTGGAATAAACACATGCTGCAGCGAAGGCCTGGATCTGGATGCCATTATAGGTCTTACATTTTCTTCCATCTCACACCTCAATATAAATCGCATCAGCCCGCATATCAGCCGCAGTCAGCCGTATTATACTCCCTCTTGCCTTTTTAATAACAGTCTTTCAGAACTCAGTCATAACGATCCCAGGCTGGCTGTGCTTCTGGTTTTTTCTCTTCTCTTTTGGCTTACTTTCCACTATTTGCTTAACCTCTGATTTATTTTCAGGAACCACTTCGGGAATCTTTGGAATAGCCGGAACGTCTATACTTTTCTTAACTTCAGGTCTTGATTTCGTTCTCCACCCCTGCGCAAGCACCAGAATCTCGCCATTATAATCCCCACGCCTGCCCGAAACCTCTTTCGCGATCTTCAGCACCGTATCATGCAGCGCCCGCTCCTCATCAGTATATTGAGACCCAAAAGGACCCTGTCTCAATCCATTTCGCAGCCTAACCTATATTGATCTCAAGCCATCCCCATGCATTGCCCCTGCCGTGCTTAACTTCAGCCTCAATTCCAGCTTTCTTCAGTGCCTCTTTCACAGCTTTAGTCTCAGACTTATGGTCCGGGAAATTGCGCCATGTTACTGCAGGCCTTACCTCTACAGGAGCACAGACTTCC
Source organism: Candidatus Nanoarchaeia archaeon (assembly GCA_035530415.1). Taxonomy (GTDB): domain Archaea; phylum Halobacteriota; class Methanosarcinia; order Methanosarcinales; family Methanocomedenaceae; genus Kmv04. Next base: position 3,014 of record DATKUV010000284.1, read on the forward strand.
TCTATACCGCAATCCTCACAGGCCGTCCTGCACGCCTTAGTATCACCTTTCCCGCACTGTTCTTCAGCCGCCTCGCACATATGGGCATGGAAGGCCTCCTCAATGTCCTTCAAGCCCTTCATATGGATTCGCTCAGGCGTACCATAGGTCTTCAACAGCTTCCGCCTGGCTTCATCATA
>DATKUV010000285.1:0-3317 GCA_035530415.1 Candidatus Nanoarchaeia archaeon
TAAATAAATCGAGGTATAATATTTGTCAACCAGAGATTACCTTACTATTGATGATTTTGATCTTTCGGGAAAAACAATTCTTTGCAGGCTGGACCTAAATTCACCCATGGGTCCTGAACACGGGATACTTGATGATAAACGGTTCAGGAGTTCTCTTACTACTTTAAAGGAACTGGATGATTCAAAGCTGGTTATTATGAGCCACCAGAGTCGGCCTGGTAAAAGCGATTTTACCACATTGGAACCTCATGCTAAGCAATTGTCACGACTTCTGGACAAGGACATAAAATACGTGGATGATATTTTCGGCTCCCATGCTATCTCTGAGATAAAGAAACTTGAGACGGGAGACATTCTTATGCTGGAAAATGTCAGGTTTTTTTCTGAAGAGAGTTTGAAGCGGTCAGCCCAGGAACATGCCTCGTCTCATATGGTTGAGCGATTATCTCCATTAATGGACTTTTATTTGAATGATGCTTTTGCTGTATCTCACCGCTCGCACCTTTCTATCATGGGATTTACATGGACTCTTCCGAGTATAACAGGCAGGTTGATGGATAAGGAGATTACCTCTTTAAGCAGAGGAGGACATGACAGTGACGGACCCACAATATTTGTGCTGGGAGGCACTAAGGTGGACGATTCATTGAAGGTCACGGAATTTGCATTGGCAAATAACAAAGCTGACAGGGTACTGCTGACAGGAGTGGTAGCTAATGTATTCCTTGCAGCCAAAGGTGTGGATATCGGGAAACGTAATTTGGAATTCATCCAGTCACAGGGTTATTATGACCAGATAGAAATCGCCAAAAAAATCCTGAAAAGATTCGATAATAAGATCGGACTTCCTATTGATGTGGCTCTGGATAATAATGATGAGCGTGTTGAGGAATCTATCGATGCGATCAACAAGAACCTAAATTCTGGCCTGCCTATCCTGGATATAGGACTGGAGACCATTGTAGCATTCTCAGAAGAGATCAAAGCCGCCGGGACAGTTATCATGAACGGTCCGGCTGGTATGTTTGAGAAGGATGTTTTTGCATTAGGCACAGTGGAATTAATGCAGGCAGCCACCCAGTCAGGATTCAGCGTGATAGGCGGCGGCCACAGCGCTGCAGTAGTTCAACAATTGGGCATGGACTCTCAGCTGGATCACGTATCGACTGGCGGCGGGGCGTGTATCGATTTCCTGGCAGGGGAGAAGCTGCCCGGGATCGAGGCGTTAAAGGATGCTGCGGCTTGGTATAGGGGGAAATAGAGTATGCCCCTGCAACCATACGATTGATACAACCGAATGTTGGTTTTATTTACCTTCTGTTACGATGAATGGTTAGTAGATTAAACCGTTCATTATAATGGAAGGTTTTAATGAGCGAAATGTTAAATATGATATTATGACAGTGGTGATCGTTTTAAGGATTTTATTCCTTAAACGCTTGTTTTTTTAGTAAATATAACCAAACGATTTTCCACTAAGCAAAAAAATAAACCTGTTCCAACATGTAACGGTCATTTTCATACATAAGGTATTTAATATGTCAATGAAAATCATATATTGTTAGACTTGGAAAAACGATAAAAGATAAGAATTCGTACTGTTGAGACACCATCATATAAATTTCATATCAGTGGCCGAAAATGCAAAAACTATCACCTAAAACACTGGATCAGGTTATATCGCAGATCGTAGATGTGGCACATCCTGAAAAGATCATACTCTTTGGGTCTTATGCTCGCGGAGATGCAAGGGGGGATAGTGATCTTGATCTGCTTATCATTGAACGCGAGGTTACGGCCAGACGCAAGGAATCGGTCCGCATCCGGCGTGCTCTGCGACCGCTTCGGGTGCCAGTTGACATTTTGGTCTTTTCTGTGGATGAGGTCAAACGTTATGGGGATATAATGGGAACTGTACTGTACCCAGCGCTTCGTGAGGGAAAGGTGGTCTATGGTGAGTGATGCTCGCTATGAACTTGTTTTAATGTCGATACGAAAAGCGGAAGATGATATTGTATTGCTTGAAAAAATAACTTACGATGAAGAGATATCTTCTGAAATTGTGGGTTTTCATCCACAACAGGCAATTAAGAAACTCTTAAAGGCTTTGCTTATTGCTAAAATCATTCCATTTCGACGTACACACGATTTGGGTGAATTGACAGACCTTTGTTCTGAACATGGGATTGAAGTGCCAGACGAGTTGTATGATATTGATGATCTGACTCCTTTTGCAGTAGAATATCGATATGATGTTTTCACACCTCCAAACAAAGAGGTGTTTTCAAGACAAGGGGCACTTGAACGTGTGAAAACAGTCCACAGTTGGGTTCTTTCTCAAGTTAACATAGTATAGTTCATTTGGCACCATTCCAAAATCCAGTTATTCCAATGAATATATCAGATGATGTGACTACAAATCTGTGAAATCTGTGTCTTTTTGTTTTCCTGACACGGATTTACAATGATTTACACAGATTTTTCCTAAAGCCGGTGTCGAAAAAATAACTGGAAAATGGGAATGTGTCAGTTCATTTTACACAATTATAAATCATAAACAATAAAAATAAGTAAATACTGAAGAGCACATGCATAGATAAATTCTCTTTTTTGCACATGCATAAGGTTTGGAATGTGTTTTCATTATTGTCAATCCTATTCGAATTGGTGTGGTCCATAAGGATGTGTTAGGCACAGTAGAATTGAGGTAGAGTCCTATATTTCATGACCTGATGTCTTTATGTGTCTGGGACTTGAAAATCATACCTTTGCCTCTGGGACTCTGTAACGAGTATTTTTAGGTTATATTACTTTCAATCCGCTCTATCTCAAAGTTTAAACAGGGGCAAATGATTTAGAACACGGATGACACGGATTCGACTGATGCACACGGATACGATTGATCCGGTTTTCGTGTTCTATCGTTCGTTTTTCAAAGTTTATAACACACTTGGTTATAGATTTTTGGAAAATGTTTACGAAAATGCCCTTGTAATAGAATTAAAACTGGCAGAGTTTAATGTTTTGCAACAACAAAATATCAAAGTATATTATGAAAATCAGGTAGTGGGAGATTATTTCACAGATATTATTGCTGACCAGGTGATCTTAGAGATCAAAGCGGCTGAATGTCTAAGAGAAGAAAATAAAGCTCAGTTGATCAATTACCTTAAAGCCACAGAATTTAAAAGAGTGTTATTTACGAATGACAGGAAAGAAAGATTTGAATCAGAAATCCCAAATCCGTGAGTATCCGTCAAATCCGTGTCATCCGTGTTCCTTTCTCATTGATGAATACTATTTCATCAACCAGCAAA
>DATKUV010000286.1:0-7365 GCA_035530415.1 Candidatus Nanoarchaeia archaeon
CATCCAAATGATATCCATAATTCGGGGTTTTTCCTATCAAAGCAGCAGATAATGCAGAAGGCCCGCCCTCGCGATTGGTCCTGGCCCCTATTACGGAGTTTGCATAGGAAACGGCCGAGCTTTCACTCCAGGCCAGATGATCTCCAAATTTGGCCAGTGTATTATCGATATGATATGGCGTACATGTGCATTCACACCTTACACCAAGGCGCCGATATGCTTCTATGATCTGAATTTGTTTGGATGCAAATTCCTCATCGATTCCCATTTCCTGCCACCTGGTCAGGTCCATACCAGCCGGATTTAACATAGACGGCACAACTACCGTACCTTCGAGATCTGATATCCATTCAAAACCAGCATCACCAATGGTCTTATAACTTACTCCAGCGATCTGGGCGCTTTTTATAGGAACTAACCCATCTGCACCATAGATCTCACCCAGAGCAGTAAGTATCTCCATGGCTTTCTGGAGTGTTGGGCCTCGCTCTCCTTCCAGGATCGCTTCTTCTTCCCTTGTGAGGTGCAAGCGCTTTCAGTCCTCCCAGATATCTGCCCGCTTGAACTTCCATTCTTCTCCCAGTGTCATGGTAGCATCCATGCCCATTTTCGCAGTATTTCCATTTGGTGAGCACATGGGATCAAGGCTACTGCCCCTGATATCAGAATGAACTATAAGATTCATATCAGCCCGAAACCTGGTTGCGATCGCATATTCCAGGTCTGATGGGTCAAAAATATCAATGTCATCGTCCACAACCAATACGTGTTTTAGACTTTTGTGGGCTTTAAAGGCAGCATCAATGGCCTTGACCCCGTCATCATCCTTTTCCTTTTTGATCTGGACTATTGCGTGCAGGTATGAACAACCACCCTCGGTCAATACTACATTTTTGACATTGCAAACTTTTCCCACCTCAGTTAAAATGAGGGGTTCATAAGGAACTCCCATAAGCATCTTATGTTCGCCGCCAGCAGGCATAATAGCATGGTAAATGGGGTTATGGCGGTGCATGATCTTTGTAATGTGAATTAAAGGTTCCTGCCTGATTATATCCACTGTGCCGGTAATATCTACGAAAGGTCCTTCATCCACTCGAGTATCAGGGTCGATATATCCTTCCAATACCCATTCAGCATGTGGTATTTTAATCCCGTTTTCAAGCTGGAATAATTCAACCGGCCGCCCCAGCAGTGCGCCTGCATACTGGAACTCCTGTCCTTCTGGTACCCTGGTAGTGGTTGCCAGCAAGATGACAGGGTCAATGCCGATCACAATTGCGATCGGCAGTTTTTCTCCAGCCTGGGAGGCTGCTTTGTGAAGATTATAGGTATGTCTGTGCTCGACCAGGCGGCCCACCATAGTGTCCTTCCCATTTATCATCAGCCTGTGTATGGATGCATTATAGACCCCGCCATACTCAGATACCACGACCCCTGCAGTAATATATGGACCGCCGTCTACAGGAAAATAGGTCAATACAGGGATTTTAGTAAGGTCTACTTCATCCTCTATGACCTCCATTGCAGGAGTGGTGTCTACAAGGACAACTTCTCCTTCGGGTTTTATACCAGCCAGGTAATGCACCATTTTTTCCGGTGTAGTGCTCAGGGCACTGGCCATCAACTGCCTGTTATTGATAATGTTCATTACAACCCTGTGTCCATTAACATTGTTAAAAAGAATAGGGTCATGATGTTTCACTGCCAGTCTGGAAACTTCCAGATAAGGAGAGAGATAATCATTATTTTCACTCATCAATTGAGCTGATCTTAATTGTTCGATTATATTCCTGAAACTCATTTCGCATTCTCTCAAAGTATTAATTGACTGCTATATGTTATATTATATTTTCCATCAATTTTAAAAATAATAAACAATCTTTTATAAAAACAGGCTCATCCATTATTTAAATGTAACTAAAATACATAATGTTTATATAGGATTTAAGTTATTCGATTTTAAGAAATTACCTGTTAATTTTGGATTATTATTTATTGAAAATAGGAATAGCAATACAGGAGGAAATTGTTAATGAGCGAAGGATTTAGTTATTATTCAGGGATTCCAACATTTGAAATAATGCTGGGAATTGCATTATTTGCGGTCCTGATATTCCTTATAGGAATGATTTTGAACATGAAAAAATGGGGCGGTGGAAGTGTAAAAGCATTCCTCAGTGCCTTTATAAAATCTGCGACTAAGAAAGGACACCAGTCTATCATAGTAACACTGGTACTGGATATATTTCTGCAACGCCGGCTGATAAGACGCAGTCCGTTTAGATGGGTTATGCATATGCTGATATTCGTTGGTTGGGTAGGTATGCTTGTACTTTCACTGATTTTCGCAGCCTTTGAAATGCTTTATGAAATTGGAATTGGTGGTATCAATCTGGCAATCATTCGGGATGGTTTTGATGCACCAAATGAGATTATGGGATATTTGCTTCTGATTGGACTTGTAATTGCAATAATAAGGCGAATAGCACTTTCAGATGTAAGTAAAAGGACTGAAATGTTTGACTGGGTACTTGTTCTGGGTATACTGGCTATTACAGTAACAGGTTTTATTGCAGAAGGTTATAGGCCGGATGCAAACACTTTGTGGACCTTCGTAGGTGCTAATGAGGCAATGGCCCAGACTCTTGCTCTGTTCCATGTTGCGATTTCACTGCTTTTCTGTATCGCATACATTCCTTTCAGTAAATATATGCATATGATAGCTGCACCACTGGTTTTATTAGCTAACGGTGGAGGCGAGTAACATGGCTGAAGAGAAGAAAAAAGAAGAAAAAACAATTCCTGCGATTCCAAAAGGACAGCCTGCGATCAAGGTTGATGTAATCGATCCAGTATCATTATTACAATATGATGCTTGTACCAGATGCGGTGAATGCGACAACTGGTGTCCAACTCTGGATGCAATGAAAAAGGATATGAATATATCTCCCAGGGATAAGATTAGCCGATGGCGAGATTTTATGGGTAAGAGCTATGGCTTACGAGCCAAACTATTCGGAGCTAAGGCGATCCCTGAAGACGAAATCCAGAATTTCAATGATCACCTGTTTCACTGCACTACGTGCGGTGTATGTGGCAGTGTATGCCCGGCCGGTTTAAACACAATTGAGATGTGGGAAGCCACCAGGCAGCAGCTTGTGCTCAGAGGTAATGGGCCATATGGTAAACAGAGCCTGTTCCCCAAGCTTATTGGTGAAATGCACAATCCGTACATGAAAGACCAGAAACAAAGACTGGATTGGATACCTGATGATGTTGAGATCGCCGAGGAATCTGACATTGCATATTTCACTGGCTGTACAGCAGGTTTCAACCAGCAGGTACTTGCAGTTTCCACTGCAAGGGTATTGAATAAATTGAAAGTACCTTTTTTAATGCTTGGTGAAGATGAATGGTGCTGTGGTTCAGCGCTTATCAGAACAGGACAGCCCCATATCGGTGATACTCCCAGGCAGGCGGCAATTCATAATGTAGAAGCTCTTGAGGCAAAAGGCGTTAAGAAGGTGCTTTTCGCATGTGCCGGTTGTTTCAGGGCTGCTACCCTAGACTGGCCTCACCTTATGGGCCGCAAACCCAATTTTGAGGTTGTACATATTGCTGACTATCTTGCAGAATTGATCGAACAGGGTAAGATTCATTGGGAAGGAACTCTAGATAAAACAGTAACCTATCATGACCCCTGTCACCTGGGACGACACGTAGGAGTGTTTGAAGGTCCAAGAAAAGTAATTCAAAGCATGCCTGGCGTGAAATTTGTGGAAATGGAGAGAAACCGTGACCTTCAAAGATGCTGCGGTGCAGGTGGCGGTGTAAAGGCCGGAATACCTGATCTGGCGCTTGAGGTAGCTTCGGGAAGGGTAAAGGATGCAATAGATGTAAAAGCTGATATTCTCGCTTCTGCATGTCCATTCTGCCGCCGAAATCTGGGTGATGGTCGAGATGCTGTACTGGGTAAAAAAACTGGTGACTTCAATAAGAAGGATGCAGTTGACGGCGAAATGATGGTGGAAGATCTGATCGTGCTGACAGCCGAGCTATTGGGTCTCTCTACAGATATCAAACCTGTTCCAGAAAAATAAAACATATCAGGCGCATGGAATCTATGCGCCTATTTTCCTTTTTTTTTATGTAATACTTAATTTTGACGATCAAACGGTCTGCGAAAATCGGTGATTATGCATCATTGATTAAGAGAAGAATCGTGATAAATATTATGCAAGAGTGATTTTATAAATGAAGTCAATTATGTAAAGTGTAGGAACCTATCGGTCATTTGGGAGTTTAGACTTCACCCCATGACCAAATTCTTCTTCAATTCCATGTGGTAATTTTCCAGTGTATGTTCGGTTTTTGGAGAGGGAATAGATTAATCTCAATATGACTCCCATAACCGCACACCCTATTTCATTACATCAACCAGCGCAACCCTTTCTAACACAAGTTCAGGTATCTTATCCTCCCCCACTGCTTCAAGTTCGGCTGCTGTGATGTTGAATAATTTCAATAGATCCTCCTTTTTACGATCAGAATAATCCACTATTGAAGCATCTTCTGAATTTAAAAGAGTCATAATATCGAATGCTGCCTCGTCTGGAACATTTTCACCAACCAGTACAATAGCTACTCTATTTTCTCCATTCTTCACTCCCAGATCAAGAGCCTTCTCTATTTGACGGCTTCCCGAAGCATACAGCATAATTTCCATGCCCAGATTATTTGCTGTATTTTTTCCGGATTCGAATGACCTTATGGCTTTCTCTACTGCAAATTGTATATGTCTGACCCCTGACAGCAGGTCTGCATTCAGGGCCTGGACTGTGATATTGTAACACCTGGCAATATTTGATAGTTGTTTGATAAAAATATTATTATCTGTGATTTTGACTAAACCACTTACAATTACAATATTCATAATTAACATACACCTCTTGTATTATACCAATAATTATACATTTAATCCTTTATAATATAGCTAAGAATGAAACTGGAAATTCCATTTGGAAAGATAAAATTACCTTTGAATATTCCAAAATCTAATTCATTAGAAGTTATTGTCCCTAATGAGATCCACGAAATTTTAGATCCTGATACCGAAATTGAAAAAGCTCTGCAAAATCCCATCGGTAAAGAACGCCTTGGCAATACATTAAAACCTACTGATAAAGTTTCTATAATAGTGAGTGATGCGACCCGTCCCGTTCCAACAGCTCTGCTGCTTAAACATCTTCTTAAGGAGATCCTGGCTTCCAATGTGGAAAAGAATAATATTTGCATTATATTCGGACTTGGTATGCACCGGACCCAGACAGAAGAAGAGAAGATAAACATAGTCGGGATGGATGTATATCAACAATATCGGTGCCTGGATCATAATAAAGAACAATGCATCAATCTTGGAAATACATCCAAAGGTACACCTGTGGAAATATTCCAGCTTGTTGCCGAATCTGACTTCGTGATATGCACGGGAAGTATCGAACATCATTATTTTGCAGGATATACTGGCGGATTAAAGGCTGTGCTGCCAGGAGTAAGTTCCCGCCATTCCATAGAAGCAAACCATGCATTGATGATGGAAGATGGAACCGCCCCTGGAAATCCGGATTGCCCTGTGAGAGCTGATTTTGAGGAAGCAGGAAATATGATGGGTGTGGATTTTATTTTGAACGTGGTCTTAAACAGCAAAAAAGAGATCGTGCAGGCAGTGGCAGGTCATCCTATTGAAGCTCACAGGAAGGGGGCGGAGATGGTAGACACCTTAAACAAATATATTGTGGAGCCGGCTGACATTGTTGTAGTATCCCCGGGAGGTTGGCCTAAGGATATTAATCTGTTCCAGTCCCATAAAGCACTGGAGAATGTAAAATCCGCTGTAAAACCTGGCGGGACCATTATATTAATTGCTCAGTGTTCCGAAGGATTGGGAAATGCAGTATATGAAGAATGGCTAAATACAACATCAACTCCGGAGGAAGTTATTGAAAAATTGAATGCCGGATTTATCCAGGGTGGGCATAAGGCTGCACTTATTGGAAAAATGGCTCTGGAGTTCGAATTATATCTTGTTTCAGATCTACCTGATGAAGTTGCCAGAAAATCTTATTTTAATCCGGTATCAAGTGTACAGGAAGCCTTTGATGCTGCGACAGACCTTCATGGCACCAATTCCCGGGTAATTGTGGTGCCATATGGCGGGTCGACTATGATTGTGGGAAATAAATAAATCTTGTTACTATTCAGCCATACAAATTATGGCTACTGTTAACGAAAGTACATTTTATAGCTTTTTATGAAACATTCATAGCTAATGTCTTACGATATCGATTTAATGAATATAAAGATATTGTAAAAGTGAGGGGTGACGGCTTGTGATAACGTTTAATAGGCTGAATAGTAACTAAATCTTTAAATAAAGTGGATCTCCCCAACATTGAGTGGGTATCATAGCCAAACAATTTGATTCTTCGCGTACTTTGCGAACTTTGCGGTGCTATATGAAAAACGTAGTCTACTTCATTGATGTTTATTTTAATTCACTGCAAAGGACGCCAAGAACGAAAAGATAATTCCATCCTCGCAAGCTTAAATAGTGAAAATTTACCCATTGGTGATCGTTTAAGCCCTCCATTGATCCATTAATCTCTTCCGATTCACATTCGGATCAAGCGCTTGACTTTGATACACCTCGAATAATTCCATAAGCCCTGCATCAATTTCTGCGTAATCTAGAACCGCGTCCAAGAGTCTATGTGATTTTTCAGCAAATATTGTTGCCCATCTCAAGTGAGTATATCGAGGTGCATTTTCAAGATTTGCCGAAAAAACCAGACAATAAACACGTCTCGACACTATCAGCGTTAATATCCCCACCCACAGAAGAGCTTCCACAACCTGTGGATTTGAAGTTGGCAGAATGTCAATACCGTATCTGCTTTTTAGTTCCTTAAAAATCAACTCAATTTCCCACCTAGCTGAATATAAAACAGCTATGTCCTCAGCATCAAGGCGATCGACTGGAATATTTGTTATGTACAAATGGTACTTTTCATCTTCCACATTATAAGTTGCAACAAGTCGAAAACGTTTGACATCTCTCCTTTGTTTCCCATTATATGCTCTACGCTTAAACTCCACTTCTACTTCCACATCAATAACTTGTCTCTTCAGTTTAGGCAATACTTCGCTTAGCCTTTTTCCTACAACCAGTACTTCCGAATAGCCCTACTTCCGATTTAAGATTTCTGACCAATCACAGCAAAAAGCATAGATTCCATTGAAAAAATTTTTTAATCCATAAGCTCATCCCTTATATCAAAATCTTAGGAGGGGATGAACCTATGG
>DATKUV010000287.1:0-4859 GCA_035530415.1 Candidatus Nanoarchaeia archaeon
GCGGTAATAGATAATTAAAAGTACTATGTTGCCGTGATGGAATTCAAATTAAATTATATTGGTGAATAATAATGAGCGGAGAATTACCCCCACAGGTCCAGAACCAGATTGCACAATTGCAGCAAGTGCAGCAGCAAGCTCAGGCTCTGGCACAACAAAAGAACCAGTTGGAGATCATGGTCAAAGAATCTGATATGGCTCTTTATGAGCTTGAAAAGATCGATAATGATGTGCCAGTTTTTAAGAATGTTGGCACTTTTTTGATTAAAGCTGATAAGGACAAAACCGTAGAAGATCTGAAGGAAAAGAAGGAAACTCTTGACTTACGACTTCAGACAATAAAAAGACAGGAAGAACGTATCCAGAAGCGGTTCACTCAATTACAGGAACAACTAAAGACATCTGTTGGCTCACCTGACTTGCATGCTGAATAATCCTAGACTTAGAGGGCATAAGGGCCATGGAAGTCGACGAGTTCGGTTTTTATAACCGGCTCCTGGATTATACTAATATTCTTTTTCTCTGCCATCGTAATGCTGACCCGGATGCAGTAGGCAGTGCATATACGTTAGCTGAGGCTATAGGTGGAGTAGTGGGGGTCGTTGACGGGTGCAACCGCGTGGCCAACATGATGGTCAAGTCACTTGATATTGATGTAATTGAAAATCCTAACCCTGCTGATTATGATTTTACTGTGATCGTGGATACCAGTACGAAGGCCCAATTAGCAGGAGTGGAATTATCTGATTATGCAGTTGTGGACCATCATTCCACATGTTCCCTAAAGAATGATGCAAAGTTCTATATCCACAAGAATGCCAGTTCCACGGCAGAGATCGTATTTGATATTCTCCATTGTATGGAAGCGCCGATCATGAGAAAACCTGCCATAGCCCTAATGACAGGTATAATCACAGACACAGGCAACTTTAAATATGCTTCACCAAAATCTTTCAGGACAATGGCCCAGATAATCGAATCCAGTGGAGTGAATTATGGTGAAGTGGTGGATATCCTGGCATCCACACCACAGGATATCAGCATGAGGATCGCTACCCTGAAAGCTGCTATGCGAGCCAATATCCACAGGGTTGGGAACTTTATCATTGCCACCAGTACCATAAGTTCCTTTGGCGGGGCTGCAGCAGGTGTATTGACCCATATAGGTGCTGACGTGGCATTTGTGGGTACTGCTGATAAGGACGATCTGATCAGGATAAGCAGCAGGGCAAGACGCAATGCCATTGATACCGGAATAAACCTGGGCAAGATATTAGAAGAGGTCAGCGGTAATTTTAACGGCACGGGCGGCGGTCATGATGGTGCAGCAGGGCTTGATGTGAATGGCGGGGATGTCAATGAGATACTTCAGAAGTGTGTGGATATCTCTATCAGGGTTCTAAAAGATAAACAAGATAATTCAAATAGTAATTGACATAAGTCTCCACTACCTTATAAGTTTCAGATGAGAATCAGTAAAAGAACCCTCAAGGGCAGAGAAGGCGAGATAGCCCTGACACCTGAGACTCTTGACGACCTCTGGCATTTAAAATATATTGTTGAGCCTGGAGACCTGGTCTTCGCACTGACAAAACGCAGGGTAGAAGGGGCTACCGATAAACTGCGGCCTGAGAAGATTGAGAAAAAACCGATGCGTTTGGGAGTGCGTATAGAAAGCCTGGAATTTCATAAATTCTCGAACCGCCTGCGTCTGCACGGTATGATCGAAAGCGGCCAGGAGGTAGGAGCATACCACACCCTGAATATTGAGGAAGGCACCAACATGTCTGTGATCAAGACCTGGAAAAACGACCAGCTTGAGCGCATAAAGGAGGCCGAAGCTGCTGCAAAACGACCCAGGGTGGTTATCCTGGCCATTGAAGAGGGCGAGGCATCCATCGGCCTTGTGCGGTATTATGGGGTGGAAGAATACTCTCAATTCAAAATAGGCTCTGGAAAAGGAGAAAAAAGTTCAAGAGAGGATTTCTTCAATTCAGTTATAAGCCAGCTGAGTCAGGCCGCAAGCGGCACTGAAGCAGTAATCGTGGCAGGCCCCGGATTCACCAAGGACGATTTCATGAAACATCTGGAAACAAAGAACCCTGAACTGGCTGCGCGGTCCAGGACAGAGGATACTGTTTCCATCGGCATATCCGGATTCCAGGAGGTACTGCGCCGTGGTGCAGTGGACAGGATCGTGGAAGAATCCCGGATATCAAGGGAAGCCAGGCTGATCGAAGAATTGATGGCCATGATTGCTACAAACGGAGCGGGTGTATATGGCTGGGATGATGTGAGGCGTGCCAGGGATATGGGAGCTGTGGAGTCACTGCTTATAACAGATGAGCTGCTCAGGGAAGGTCGTGAGAAGGGGCATGATATTGATGCTTTTCTTTTGAGCATCGAACATATCAGGGGAAAGGTTGTAGTCTTCAGTACTGAATTTGAGCCAGGACACAGGCTGCATAATCTGGGTGGTATTGCAGCTTTACTCAGGTTCAATCTGGAGTATTGAATATGCCCAATCCGGAAGATGCTGTATGTGAGATCCATTATCTTCTTGAGAGAGGTTACCCCAAAAAGAGTGCCATCACGTATGTTTGCAATCATCACCAGTTGGATCTGGAGTTTAGGCATATTTTTACCAGGATCCTGTATCCGCAGAGTACGATCACCAGCCGCAGGGCGAAAACAGTGGGTTGCGGTGACATTGAAAATAATGAGGTATGGATAGACGGATATAATATCCTTATCGGGGTGGAATCTGCCATTCGAGGCGATCCTGTTTATTTATGCGATGATGGGTTTTTAAGGGATACCAGGGGGGTGTTCAGGAAATTTCACTCCTCGCATGAGACTGAACAGGCGCTCCATGAGATATTGAGTATGCTAGCTTTACATAACCCCAAGAGGATCGAAATAGTATTTGACAGCCAGATAAGCAAGAGTGGAGAGATGTCAGGCCATGTAGATAAGAAAATGAAAGATATGGGAATTTTAGGATGTGTAAGGACATCGGAACAAGCTGACTTTGATCTTAAGAAGTCTAACAGAATGGTAGCTACTTCGGATGGTGGGATTATTGATGCAGTTGAGCATGTGGTCAATCTTCAGGCTTGCATATTGGAACGATTACAGATCAAGCCCATTATCATAGAAGGACTCATATCATGAAACGTATAGGAATTGCCGTGACGGACCCCACGGATTGGACCGCACAGGCGTTATATAGTGCAGTAACAGAAATCGGCAGAACTCCCTTCATGTTCAGGCTGCATGATGTTAATACGGTTTTGGCGGCAGATATTCGTATCACCACATGCGACCTTGACATGGAAACACTGGATGCGGTCATTGTACGGGATGTGGGTGGTGGGGGTGGAGAAGATATGTCCTACCGGTTTGATGTGCTGTGTAACCTGGAGAGGTCGGGTGTGTTGATAGTAAACCCGCCAGAGGCCATTCAGGCAGCAGCCAATAAGCACATGGCGTCATATCTTTTCAAAAAGCATGATCTTCCCACACCTGAAACATTGGTGACATCAAATATTGACGAGGCATTTATAGCTATTAGAAAATGGGGTAGAGCAGTGACAAAACCCATTTTTGGATTTAAGGGGCAGGATATTCATTGTTTAACGGATGATGACAGCACCAGAAAGTTGCTGCAAATTGCACTTGATAAACAGGGCGTGTTGTATCTGCAGCAATATATCCCGAATCCGGGCCGGGATATCAGGGCATTTGTAGTGGACGACCATGTGGCAGGAGCCATCTTCAGGGCTGCCCCAAAAGGTTCATGGATAAGCAATCTGTCAAGGGGCGGAACTCCTGAACCCTGCACAGTGACATCTGAGATCGAAGCACTTGCCTGTGGTGCTGCAAAAGTTGTAGGTGCTGTATATGCCGGGGTGGACCTGGTTGAGGGGCCTGAAGGATTGAGTATTCTTGAGGTGAATGGTACGCCTTCCGGGAGGGGTATATTTGAAGCCTGTGGTGTGGATGTGACTAAAGAGATTGTGGAGTATATTGTAACAAGAGATTGATGGGATTTGAATTTCAATAATCCCCATAGGAAATTCCTTATTAATTTATAGTTATATTTCCAATCCTTCCAGAGTCTCACAAATCTTATTCTCCAACTCAAGTATCTTCTGCTTAATCACTTCCGGCTTTTCATATTCCACTTCTTCATATTCAATCTCTCTATATTTGGAAATACTCAGATCATAATCATTCGCTTTGATCTCTTCAAACGGCACATAGAAACATTTCGCCTTCCGATCCTCGAATTTCCCATCATTTCGATCCTTGAATTTCTCTATAATATCCGGAATATCCCCTTTCCCATCAATGAATGTCCGCTTATCATCCAGACTGAACCCATCAGCATCCATATCATAGAATCTGACTTTCTTAGTCGGCTCACCTTTGGTAAACACCATTATCCCGGTCGATACCCCAGCATAGGGTTTGAACACACCCGAAGGCATCGATATCACCGCATCCAGTCTGCAATTTTCCAGCAGTTTTTTCCTGATTGCCGTAACAGAAGCATATGAATGCATAGTGTTTCATGGATTTTAAAGATTATATTGGTTTAGAATAAGATCGTATGGGGGCAACAAGAGAGTTGGAAAGCTGCTGAAATGGGACTATGGATTAATGCCTGGGTTAGTTCCCCAGCCATTAGTAAGGGTGCTGCGGAATTTTTCGAACTCGGCCATTTCAAAATACTACCATTCAAAACCACATCCCTTATATACCAAAAAATTTCTACAGAACCCTACATGCCTGAATACCATATCAGGATTCAGGACATACAGCCTAAGGACAGGCCCCAGGAGAGGCTATTAAAA
>DATKUV010000288.1:0-4354 GCA_035530415.1 Candidatus Nanoarchaeia archaeon
AAAGATCGAACGTTCTGAGATCATTCCCGAAGATGCTCTGCGCAAGAAACTTGAACAGGCTCTCGGAATAAAACTAACAGAACGTGTGAGTCAGGATAATATGGAGCATGGGACAATGTTGCGTGGCACTACGCTGGGAGATATTGTCACGATAAAAAAGAAATAGAAGATGCTGGCTGAGACCAGTAATTTGCCTTCGAATCAGAAATTATTTTTTCTAATCGAAATACTCTTCTTCTTCTTCTTCTTGTGATTTTAAGTCCATTTCCGGCATTTCATTAATGTCTTTTTCAAGATGTGAATACATGGCATGTCTTGGACTTATTATAATCACATGAGCAGGTGGATGTATTTTTTTCAATCTGCCGATTGCCACGCTGGCCTGATCCTCCAGGGGAACTACTGCGGCAGATCTGCAGGCATTCCGAAGAGGTGTTTTCATTACATCAACAAGCACTTTATCGGCTTTTTGTGGATCCATTCTTTTAGGGCTGTCATCGAAGGACATGTGACCATATCGCACCAGATCCCTGAGAGCAACATTAACTTTTCCACTGTTTTCTGCCCTAATTATGGCAAATGATTTCATTTAAAAAACCCTCTTTTAGTATACATTTTTTCTAACCTCTTAGTAAATTGTTAAGTAAATCTGATATGCAATAGGTACTATATATATTTTCTTGGAAGGAAAAATTATATTGAATTGTGAGTGCCTGTTCAGTAACTCGGGGGCATGTCACAAAATTGATAACTTATAGTTTCCAGAACTTAGAGAAGGCGGTAATATATTGGTAGATTAGTGGAAATGCATTTGTTGATTTTCGGAATTACCAATTATTTTGGAGCACAGTACAGATTTTGCAAAAAAACTGGATGTTGCCACATCCACTATCATAAAAGGATAAAAAGCCTTGAAGCTGACGGGATAATTGAAAAAAACCTATGTCTTATCCTGATCTGCACCACTTCGTACTTCCACTGCAGCCCCTCGTGAAAAGTCCTTCATTTCAGCTTCGCAAAGAACTGCTTGTCCAGTTGCTAATAGTTTATCAGCTTCGTCCACAACCAGCACTTCATCCATTACTCTAATTCCAGAGTCCGCTTTGATTATATGCCTGGCAAAAGCGTTTTTACCTTGAAGTACAAATGGGGCTGCATCGGAATTTACCACCACCCTTGATCTTGGTGCTTTAAGAAAACTATGGATACTATGGGCGCCTTCCATACTTAATGTTAAAAGCCCATCCTTTGCACGGATCGTGGCGATCCTTTTTCTTTCAAAAGTTATTTGCCGTATCCTTTTCGTCCTGGATAACATAAACTCAGAACCTTCGGGAAACAGGACTTCACCTGTCCCTCGTCCGAACTGGAAATCTGCAATGATCCGGACCCGTTTCAAATGATTGGAGATAGACATGAGTATAGTAATTCGAATTAATTATGAACTGCTTTTATAGATTGCAATAACATCACTCAGTATTGCACTGGCAGTTTCCATTGAACCAGCGCCCCTGCCTGTTACACTGATAGGACCCGCCATATCGGTCTTAAGAAGGGCTACGTTCAATGTTCCTCCAACTACCAATGGATGGGATTTTGGTACCAGCCTAGGTGCTACGCGCAATATTGTATCATCGCCATCCCGTACTTCACCGATAAGTTTGATCACCATACCTTCAGCACCTGCCAGGGTTAGGGCCTCAGCCGTGATCTTTGTAATTCCTGTAATCTCTACATCATCATAAGTTACATCCATACCAAATATTGAATTTGCCAGGATAACCAGCTTGCATGCCGTATCGATCCCCTCAACATCATAGGTCGGATCAGTTTCTGCAATACCCAGCTCCTGTGCTTCCCCTAATACATGTTTGTAGGACAAACCCTCTTCAAACATCCTGCTGAGAATGTAATTGCATGTGCCATTCAATATACCTTCTATCCCGATAATCCTGTTTCCTGCCAGAGCATCCTTTGCCAGGTTCAGGATGGGCATCGCTCCGCCCACGGTTGCTTCAAACCTGAACTGCACCCCGTTCTTTTTTGCTTCATCGCACAGCACCCCGTATTTCAGGGCAAGAGGTCCCTTGTTCGAGGTGACCACATGTCGCCCTCTGTTAAAAGCTTCAAGAATATATGAAAGTCCTGGTTCACCATCATCAATATTTGTAGGGGTGACATCGATCATAAGGTCATGTTCAACATCTTGAATAACTTCAATAGATGATATTTTTAAGGTAGCAACGGACCCTGTTTCAACCTTTCGTTGCAGAGCAGCTTCCAGATCAATTCCTTCTGGATTAACATAAGAACCATGACTATCCGAGATTGCCACAACATTAAGATAGATCCCTGATTTCTTTAGTTCATCAAGTTTATTTATTAATGCCCGGGCGACTCCCTGACCCACAGCTCCGAATCCTATTATTGAAAGTCTCATTGGTTTCATTTATACACCTGCGGATAATCCTTTTCTATGGGTTCAATTACCAACAGGTTTTTTTCCCTGGCAACTCGTTTCAATATGCCAAGTGCTTCCTGGAGTTCTTGCGAGTCGACTGCATTTATAACCAGCGAAGCTGAAGATGGCTTATCGATCCCAGGCATTGAGATTGATACGTTTACCACTTCTGCAAAGCCTGTTTTGTCGATCTGGTCAATTGTGTCACCCAGATCGCTGTGAAGAATATGGCCAATAAGTATTACCGTTATCTCTTCGTAAAGATGTTTTTTGTCAACTCTAGCAATTCGGACCCCGACCTCTTCCAGATTATCAATTATATCATTAAGCTTGCCATTGGTTAATTGGAACACGACCTGTACAGGGATATTTCCCCTGGGTGTACGTTCATCGTGATGGTGTATCACGCTCATTATATTAGCACCGAACTTCGAGAGAGGGATCAGTGCCTGGACCAACTGTCCAGGTATGTCTTTTAGCTCAAGGTCCATTGAAACGATCATTAGAATATGTTCCTGAATTGATTATGATAATTTAAGTCAGATAAATCTCATTTACTTACTCCTTATTTAGTAATAAGGGTTTTGTGTATCTGATTTTAACCAAGCCGATTTGGCTTCAATTCAATCTTATATAAAACAACTCATTTCAACTAAAATCCCCACCTTTGTTTTCGTTGATCGCTCATCTGGCATCCCCTTTATAAAGATCCACGAAAAACATCAAATAATCGTATCGATCTAAGCAGGCCGGCTCCCCAGTTCGTCAAAACCGAGATACTTCTTATCCCTCACGTGATAAAAGAAAATACCATCCCCATCTTCATCGATAATCTGTTTTAAACGCGAATGCACCCTCAGATACTCTGCTTTTGTAAGCTCTCCCTCAAGCACGCTGTTTTGCACCCTGTTAAGATACTGTTTCAGGAAAATACGCACCTTATTTAGCCTCTCGACGCCCACATCACAAGCGGTTTGTATATTTCATCATCCAGTACGACACATTGCGGTTCAGTCCCTTGTGCTTGATGGTGGTGCCCAGCTTATCATTATATTCCTGCAAAAATATCTACTTCCCTTTTTCACTTAGCAGCATATCATACTCGATGTTTGATTCATCATCATGTGTCAGTACCACTTCCCTTGTCTGGTTCAACAGGGGGTAGTTCAAGATACTTTAAGACTTGAGCAAGAAACATGCCACCTGTTTATGGACGAAGAGGAGATGATAGAGCTGGATCTGGGTGGCAGGGGAGAAGTTGATATAATGTGCTGTGTTGCTGTAATTATTGTGAGTTTGGAGGGGACAAATCTATTTTTCAGCAAGTTTTTGCAGAATCCGGGTGAGCTGTTTGTTGTGTTCATCCATGCGTTTGTTGTGTTCATCCATGCGTTTGTTGTGTTCGTCCATGCGTTTGTTGTGTTCCCGCTGGTCAGTTCTGAAATCATCAAACTTCGAATTTAGCGAATCAATCCCTGTTTTAATCTCTGGTAATGCGCTCACGTTTTCATCTATCTGTGGAAGTGTTTTTAGTAGCTCAACACCGATATCAAGTTTGTTGCCAATATCAGCCAGTTGATCGGTTGTAAGTTTTAAAAATTGATCGGGAACGTTCAGATCAAAGTCCTCTGGGATTGGTATTTCAGTTTTTATAAACTGTTCAATGCTGGTGCCCTGCGGCGGTCGCATCTGCACTGCATCAAAAAACGTGTTTAATAATTCGACCTGACCTGCGCACAGCATTTTCACGCTGCCGTTCGTATCATTGAATACATATCCTGTCACATGATATGAATTTGCCGTACTTTCAACAAATTTGCGAAATCCAATATCCTGTACATTACCGATTATGGATACGTTGTAATATTTTCTATGCATTAATCTTCCTTATGA
>DATKUV010000289.1:0-4366 GCA_035530415.1 Candidatus Nanoarchaeia archaeon
AAAATCATACCGGTTCATTGAACGAACATACAACATTGCTTCAAGGGATGAATAATAAACTTGATGTTCTTAATAGTGTGAATGATAAACTTGATTCACTACCCGAAAGAATCGCCGAAGCAATGAAGAAATAATTGTATCCACCTCCTATCGCCTTCGTCTCCTTGCTGTGCCCCGTAGCCTTCGCATGGCGAGTATAACTTTGCTCGGCACGCCTGTGTACTCACTGGCAAAATTATGTTGTCTGGAAATCAAAATATTATAACATTTCCACATTAATTTTCCTTTTAAGTTCTTATTTTCAATTATTGATTACGTTTTATTCCATAAAGTTAAAGATTATTCACACATTTCAGGAACTGATAATATGAAATTAACAGATAAACATATCCTGGTTACAAACGATGCGAGTTTCATCAACAGCCATGTAATAGATAATCTCATTCGGCACAATAAGGTCACAGTATTTGATAACCTGAGTTCTGGCAGGATGGAATTCATCCAGCATCATATTGGTGATGATAACTTCTCATTTATCGAAGGGGACCTGCTGGAACCTGATTCGATACAATCAGCATTAGATGATATCGACATGGTATTTCACCTGGCAGCCAATCCTGATGTAAAGCTGGGAGCAGAAGATACGTATGTTCATTTTGAGCAGAACATACTTGCCACTTATAACCTGCTGGATGCCATGAGAAAATGTGGGACCAAAAGGATTGCATTTACGTCCACCTCTACCGTTTATGGCGAAGCCAGGGTGATCCCTACACCAGAGGATTACGGGCCAATGGTTCCCATTTCCCTCTACGGCTCATCCAAAATGGCCTGCGAGGCATTGATATCTTCTTATTGTCATACTTTTGACATGTTCGCCTGGATCTACCGCTTTGCCAACATTGTAGGAGAAAGGGGTACCCATGGCGTACTTGTGGATTTCATAAATAAATTAAGGGTGAATCCGTTTACACTGGAGATCCTGGGCTCTGGCAAGCAGAAAAAATCATATCTGGATGTAGTGGACTGCGTGGATGCAATGGTATTTTGCGTGGAGCATGCTGATGAAATGGTAAATATTTTCAATATCGGGTCTGAAGATTCTATTGACGTGGTAGGTATTGCAGATATCGTGACCGAGAAGATGGGCTATAATGATGTGGAATACCGGTTCACCGGGGGTGTGGATGGCGGTGCAGGCTGGAAGGGGGATGTAAAGCTCATGTTGCTCTCTATTGAAAAATTAAAAGATCTTGGCTTGAAGCCTTCCCATAATTCACAGCAGAGTATTGAGATGGCAGTATCATCACTATTAAAAGAATAACTGAGGCCTTATTATTAGACGCACAAAGATAATTTGTACAATCGGACCGGCCAGTAATAGCGACTCCAAACTTAACAGCCTGATTAATGCAGGAATGGATGTGGCCCGGTTGAACTTCTCTCATGGTTCACATGAAGAACATACTGATACTATACGCAGGATAAGGGAGATCTCAGCCAATCTTGACAGACCTACTGCCATACTGCAGGATCTAAGCGGTCCAAAGGTACGTGTAGGAGACTTTCCGGATGGTGCGGTCAGTCTGGAAAGGGGAGCTGAATTTATATTAACAGTGAGGGATGTACCAGGGAACGAGCACATAGCATCGGTTAGTTACCAGGACCTGCCCGGTGCAGTGAAGCAAAATGATACCATCCTGTTATCTGACGGGCTTATCCAGCTCAAGGTCATTGATTCAGATGCAAGTGAGATCAATTGCAAGGTGGTAGTAGGAGGACAGCTCTCATCCCACAAGGGAATTAACCTGCCCACCGGGTCCATAAAGATACCTTCCATGACACCCAAAGATAGAAAAGACGTTGAAGTGGGCATAAGGGAAGGAGTGGATTTCATAGCCATATCCTTTGTAAGGGAAGCTAAAGATGTATCCAAATTGGAAAAGATCATCAATAAAAAGGGTGTAAATATCCCGATCATAGCCAAGATAGAGAAACATGAAGCTGTTGAAAATATAGATGCGATAATTGATGCGGCTGACGGGATAATGGTGGCAAGAGGTGATCTTGGTGTAGAGATCCCAATGGAGAATGTGCCTGGTGTCCAGAAGATGCTTGTGCGTAAATGCAATCAGGCCGGTAAGCCTGTTATAACCGCCACCCAGATGTTACGAAGCATGGTCGATAATCCTCGACCGACGAGGGCAGAGGCTGCGGATGTTGCCAATGCTGTGCTGGACGGAACAGATGCAGTAATGCTTTCAGAAGAAACAGCTGTGGGCAGTTTCCCTGTAGAAACTGTAAAGATGATGGCAAGGATCACGGCGAGGATCGAAAATTCAGAAGATTTTAACAGGACCATGTCAATTCGTGAACTTCCCGAAGGCCATTCCATTGCAGAAGCAATTGGTCATTCGGCTATCCAGATCGCAAAACAGATCGGTGCCGATGCAATTATTACTCCTACCGGTCATGGAAAAACTGCTATGACAGTGTCCAGGTACAGACCCCTGATACCCATTCTTGGCCTGAGTTCTGATTATACCACACTCAGAAGGCTTTCTCTTATCTGGGGTATAAATCCATTGAAGGTCGATTATTCTGACGACATGAATGTTATCACGGAAATGGCACAAAAAGCGGCTGTTGAGAATGGTTTCAAACAGGGTGATAAGCTGGTGATCACTGCCAGTGTGCCGGCTGGAGGGCCTACAAATATGATTAAAGTGCTGGTGATATGAGATGAATGACAGGATCCGGGGATATGCCGGCAAATTTCCAAAGATGGGTAAACCCATCTATATCGATCCACTTGCTACTGTGATCGGGGATGTGGAGCTGGGAGACTATGTAAGTATATGGCCAAATGCAGTCATCAGGGGCGACTCACTTATCATTCGTATAGGTTCATGGTCAAATATCCAGGATAACTGTATGGTGCACGCCGGGCCACATACTATTACTGAGATCGGTGAATATTGCACGGTGGGTCACGGAGCTATCCTTCATGGCTGCAGTATAGGAAATAACTGCATGGTGGGAATGGGATCAATTGTAATGAACGGGGCAAATATTGGAGATTATTGTATGATCGGTGCCGGGACATTGATAACTGAAGGTAAAATATTCCCTGCCCGGAGTTTGATCATAGGCAGTCCCGGAAAAGTAGTAAGGGAATTAACGGTTGAGGAGATCTCAGGTATCCGGGAAGCTGCTGAGCATTATTGGGATAATGCACTTGTGTATATGCAGAAAAAATAGTATAAGGGAGTAAGGGATTTTGAAATCCTGGAATTTAAAATTTGCCAGTGATAAGATAATTCATTATCTGGTGACCATTCACAATTCCCAATGAACCATTTTGTACAGAGAATTCATTGTATTCAGTTACTTCATCCTTAGCATCATTACTCGATAATACGACAAAGGGTACTGGATCGTGAGTATGGGTCCTGAGTTCGATGGGGGTTCGATGATCTGGCATTATCACAACTTTATAATCATTAAAAGCTGACAGTCCCTTCAGAATAGGTCCTACTATTTTGTGGTCGAAATCTTCGATAGCTTTTATCTTTGCATCAAGATCGCCGATATGAGCTGCCTCGTCAGCGGCCTCCACATGCACATATACAAAATCACCAGATCCCAATGCATGAATTGCAGCTTCGGCTTTGCCTTGATAATTTGTATCCAGATACCCGGTTGCACCAGGTACATCGATCACTTCCAGCCCAGCATACACACCCAGACCTTTCAATAGATCCACTGCTGAGATCATGCTACCCTCTAAACCATACATTTCTTTGAGGGTAGGCATTGTGGGGGCCCTACCCTGTGCCCAAGGCCATATCATATTGCCCATATTCTTGCCGTTTTGGGCACGCATTTTATTAATGTGGCTGGCTTCCAGAATTGGCCTGGAATCGTTAATTAGTTGAATTAGCAGTTCCGAATTCTTGCCGGTTGGCAGGAAATCCTTGACATTCCCACCAATCTGGTCATGGGGTGGGGTGCACTGCACATCCTGGCATTGGCTGTTGGACAGCACCAGTAGGTGACGGTAACTGATACCTGGATGGAACTTGACCGTGGTGCTGCCTAGTTTTTCATCTACCAGTTTGATCAATTTTCCGGCTTCTTCAGTGGTGATGTGGCCGGCGCTGTAATCTGCGATCATCCCGTCAGTTTCGGTTATGAGATTGCACCTGAAAGCGATATCATCAGACCCTAGCTGCACTCCTATGCTTGCTGCTTCCAGGGGACCCCTGCCTGAGTAGTACTTGCCAGGGTCATATCCCAGGATGGAAAGATTTGCCACGTCTGATCCGGGTGGCATGTCCCGGGGGATTGTTATTGCAAGTCCGCA
>DATKUV010000290.1:0-4861 GCA_035530415.1 Candidatus Nanoarchaeia archaeon
ATGCCCTTCACCCTCTATAGGATAGAAAACCCTGGGATCATCAGCTTTATTATAGGTAGCCTGTGCCAGTTCCATAGGAATTATGGAATCATTTTGCATATGGATCATTGCTAATTTACGAGGCGGTAGTTTGTCCAGATAAGAATCAGGGTCAATTGAACGTAAAAATCTGGTCTGGTTCATTGTGATCTGACCAGCATTTTGATTAATATATGCATCCATATCATGTCCGCTGGTACTGATCCCAACCACACCTTTGATGGATGGATCAATGGCTGTAGCAATTATACCAAAACGTCCCCCGTTGCTTATCCCAATGATGGCGATTTTATTCTTATCGATCCCGGGATGCTGCCTCATCACATCCACGGCCTTTAATGCATCGAACACCATCTTGTGCTCAACAGGCTCTTCCCCTGCTTCAAACAATTGACTATCCATCTGGAAGTCCACCCCGCCCAGGTTGCGCTGGTCAATAACCATGGAAGCATACCCCATACCTGCAAGTTCAGCCGACAGACCCTGCTCGCCCTCTTTAGATACTGTGGCACCAGGCAGGATCAGTATTCCGGGGACGGGTGTGCTGCTATTCGGGATTCTCAAAAGAGCAGCGATATTGTCATCCCGGCTGGAAAAATTAATAGATTCCAGGGAATATTCAGATGTTTCATTGATGATGTTGGATTCGAAGACCGGAATACCTCTATCAGTTGGGTAGGACATGATGCCGTACTCGTCCACCTGCCAATCGTTGACCTGATCTGAATGATCCGGAGAATTAACATTAAGTATTATTGCAGTCAGGATCAGGATTGTACCAATAACAATAAAGATCATTGGGTTAACTCGTGGCTTAGTAGCTTTGCTCTTTTTTGGAACTTTTTTTTCTGGTTGAGCAGTTTTGGTACTAATTTTCCGTTTCTTTGCCATCTGGTAATTCTAAAGAAGTTAGTGCTATATCAGTTTTATGATTATATGGTGGCTATAAAAATATGACTTATTTAGGATATATGCCTAAACGAAATGTGATTATTGAACTTGATATCAACGACGATAGAATAAACAGTAGCGAAAATATTGAGATGGATGAGATGCAAAGGACACCATCTATGGCTCAGTAACTCGGGGATACGACCCCAATTATTTTCAATACAGAAGCTTAAAGTCATTCTCCGCCAGTATAACTCATCCAACCCTGTTGCCGGGGTGGCAGAGCGGACTAATCCAATGGAGCCGTTGACTCTTTGGAGTCTATATGCGGCAGTCGAAAATTGTTGAGACAATTTTCTTATCTTCGATTTCTACGCTGTCGCTTCGAAATCTCAGACTCGATACCTTTCACTAACATATCCTTTTTTATCCAGAAGCTTAAAGTCATTCTCCGCCTGTATAACTCATCCAACCCTAATTGCCGGGGTGGCAGAGCGGACTAATCCAATGGAGCCGTTGACTCTTTGGAGTCTATATGCGGCAGGCTCGAGACCTGTTGTATCTTCTGGTACACTTGGGTTCGAATCCCAACCCCGGCGCCTCATTTTTTCTTTCATATCTGATACAGATAGATTAATATTAATAAAAGCTCCATATATCCGGGTAAGGGACTGAAATAATGAATATGAACCTAACTTTAAGGGACATCGGGATGGCATTGTTATTTTTCGGTGTAATCCTTTTACTTGTATTCGGTTTATACACAATATTGGCCTCAGAGGTTGACTTTATTATAAGAATCTCATTTGTTGCCATAATTCTCGGGATTGTAATCGCAATTTTCTCTCTATTAAAAGAAAAATCTGATAATAAAGACCATGAAACCGAGAGAAAATATTGAGGTAGCTCATGATCATAGTAAATACTGATACCATAGCTGGAAAAGAGATTGTAGAAACCCTGGGGCTGGCCAGGGGGAGTACCATTCAGGCAAAGCATATCGGAAAGGATATTATGTCCGGACTGCGCCACATCGTCGGCGGCGAACTTGTAGAATATTCCAAGATGCTTGAAGAATCACGGGAAAAGGCCATCAACCGGATGGTGTCCGATGCCGAGAGCATGGGAGCAGATGCTGTTATCAATGTGAGGTTCATGACATCCATGATAATGTCAGGAGCTGCCGAGATACTGGCATACGGGACTGCAGTTAAGATCAAGGATAGATAGTCATAATCTCAATTTTCCATTTTACATAACCTTTTATTTATTCAGGTTCTTATTAACGCAGGGTGATAATTTGAAAGTATTTAAGTGTAAAATTTGTCAGGAAGGTTATTTGGGAGACGAAGCACCAACACACTGTCCATTTTGCGGTGCACACAGACCATATATAATCGATCCAAATGATTTTAATATTCCAGAATATGCATTGACAGATGTGTCACGCAAGAACCTGGAAGAGGCATTGAAACTGGAAGTGGGTAATGCAGAATTCTATTTCTGTGCTGCTGCCAACGCAGATAACGTGGCTGATGCTACCATGTTCAAAAGACTTGGTAAGATCGAGTCCGAGCATGCATCAACCATTGCCAAAGAATTGAATGTTTCATCCCCTGATATCAGCCGTGACAAGGATATGTGCAGCGATAAAAATGTGGGCAATCTTTCAGAATCCCACCAGCGGGAAGCTAATGCAATAAGCCATTATACTCAGTTCTTGAGCGTAGCAACTGAAGATCGGATAAAGGAAATATTCACTGCCATAATAGAGATCGAAAAAGATCATCTCAGCCTCACAGAAGGCAGATTTTAATGTTAGAGTTGGGATTTTACCCAACTCCTAAATTATTATTTAATTCTTCTTATCAAATACACAGCCATCGATAGACCAGATATTGCAATTACTGATCCAAAACCTGGCACACTTGAATCAGTTTCAGCTGGCATTTCAGTTTCAGATTGCTCTGCTTCTTCTTCGGCAACAATCTCGATAACATGCTCTGAGAATTCAGGCACATTGATCATGATCTGTGCTCTACTTCTTGATTCCTGGGAAATAAAACAGGCGGCGTCTGTTGCACTACTAACCTGCTCAGGATTGTCTACACAATTGAGAGGAACATTATCATAATAGATACGTAATCTTTCCCCTTCCTTCAATTGTAACGAAGTATTATCCAGATTAAAACTCAGAATCTTCCCGGTTGGGTCTGTCGAATTTAACCTTAATCGTATCCTTTCAGTGTTCATCACTTCGCTTTGTATCCTCAGGTGGTTTGAGTAATTTACCATATTCATAGAACCGTTCATGCCAAGGCATACTTCAGCACCAACGCGGTTTTTGGCCATCTCTCGAACCATCAACCTGTTCATTTCACTCAACTCTGGCATATTTACTGGCAATGCCCGCACTACCATTGAGCTATTTTCAGGCGCTTCAACAATCACGGTGTCGCCACTTACACTAACGTCAAAAGAATCTTCATTAGCACTATATACAATATAGACCTCTACTTCATTAGATTCAATTTTTACCATATTCTCTTCTTCAGTTGCTGTCACCTCATCAGCCAGGTCAAAGTTGACAGTGTATGCATCAGAACTCACAAAATTAATCACAGCAGCCGGGTTATCATATACCTGCATGATAATTTTTCCGTCAGCATCAATTATCTTTGTCATTGAGCCCGTGACCTGGGTTTCACCAAAATCTAACCCTTCAACTGTAATTGAATCAAAAATGGCATTTCCTGCAATTCCATAAGTTGAAATTTCTCCAGTTGAATCGTCAATAGTAAAGGTGACATAATTTCCGAACATATTTTCCCCACTGTGCATGAATCTCATTCCCTGCATACCTGCTTCATGGCGCAAATCCTGGCCCTGCTGCATCATATCAGATGTATTCATAGGTCCCATTCCATCCCACCTATCAACTTTAAGGTCACTCTTTAATGCTTCAACATTACTAGCAATTAATATAACCACCAATAGCGTCAGAAATATTCCACTAACATATCTATAGTTCATACTATCACTCCCTTTTAATATTTTATTTTTAACGAATGATATATTGGGTTATATAAATTATGCTTCTGTATCCGTTAGGCTTATAGGTAACAAGGTATATTCAGATAGTCGCAGCCCGGTAGTGTAGTGGTCAATCATGGGGGACTCTGGATCCCCCGACTTCGGTTCGAATCCGTACCGGGCTACTATCCACATTATGTTAATGTGTCTCCCTCAATACTTTTTTGGGTTGAGTGGTTAAAAAAGATTAGACCAATCTGCTGTGGCTGACCATCTGGCAAATTTCAATTATTAGAGGATGCTCCCAGTATTGCCGATAAAGAAATGTGAACTCTGCATCCGGATTTAATTGGATCAACTTCTTAGTATTTTCAAGGGCACATGTTAATGATTCATAATCCGGGATATTGATCACTTCAGCATTTAATGGATGGGTTTCCTTCAGTTCCAATGGGTAGGCACCGAACGGTGGTTTGAAGTGCAGCACATAGTCATATTCAGTTTCACCAGATATCTTTCCACCTGGTCTTATAAGTACAGTCCCTTCCAGTTTCAAATTTTCAAGACGCTTGTTCCATCTGAGCACTTCAGATCTGTTCACTGATTGGGGACCGCAGTAGAAGTATGTGGATTTAGAGGACGGGTCGAAGTGTTCGATCCAATCCATATGGGATGTCATTCTTTTCAGGCCGTCCAATAGTCGGGGATGGGTGCGGCATCGCCTTTCCACCAGTTCCCACAACTTCCCATCCCTGATAGCCTGTTTAACATTCCTGATCTCTGCAAAAGTGACATAGAGGTTGTGCCTGGCCAGAAGTTCGATTTTATCAGGACTGGCTGAGATCTCCCTGGCTGTATGACCGATGCAGATAGGGCAGGCGCAGGGAAGGTACCCAAG